>NZ_SRZM01000063.1 GCF_019402445.1 Brachyspira pilosicoli | reverse complement strand
CTCAAGAGTATATAGAAGTGTTTCATATATAAAAGATACATGTCCTGATAGTAAAGTTTTAAATTATATATCTATAAAAAGAAAAGATGTATCCGATTTAGATGATAAAATAAATAATTGGATAAGAAAAATAAAAGTAGATATATCTAAATAATTTATTAATATTATGTTAATATTTGCATAAAGAAAAGAAATAGTATACAATTTACATAATAATATAATTGTTATTCGGAGATATATTTATGAAGATAGATAATAGAGTATTGATATCTGATGATGGTCATAGGATGTATACTTATATTTTTACTCCAGACACTCAACCTAAGGCAATAGTACAAATAGTTCATGGACTTGGTGAGCATGCTGGTAGATATAAAGAACTAGCTAGTAAATTGGCAGAGAATGGTTTTTTGGTATGTGCTGATGATCATAGAGGTTTTGGAAGAAGTACGGTTAGTAAAGATGGTATTGGACATATTGCTGATGATAATGGTGCTGATTTAATATTAGGCGATATGAAGCATCTTATGGTTACAGTAAAAGCTGATTATCCTAATATCCCATATTTTATGCTAGGTCATAGTATGGGCTCTTTTTTAACAAGGGGCTTTTTAATAAAATATCATAAAGATTTGAACGGTGCTATTATAATGGGTACTAAGGGAAAACCTAATAAAATAGAAAGTATTGGTAAATTAATAGCAAATATTCAAAAGTCAATTTTTGGAGGAAGGAAGAGGGCTAAACTATTAGATAAATTATCTGTTGGAGGATATGGAAAAAAATATTTCCCTAAAGATAAATCAGATTTAGCTTGGCTTACTTCAGATAAAGAAGAGATTAATAAAGTATTGGAAGATGAGTATTTTGCTAGTAAACCTGCTAGTATAGAAACTTATATACAATTATTTAATTTGATAGATAAGATTTCAGATAAAGATAATTATTCTAATATGAGTAAAGATTTTCCTATACTTTTAATATCTGGAGATAAAGACCCTGTTGGAAATATGGGAAAGGGTGTAAAATGGGTGTATGATATGTATAAATCTTTAGGACTTAATGATATTAATATAAGTTTATATAAAGATGGAAGACATGAAATATTGAATGATGTGCAAAGACATGATGTTATGAATGAAATACTTGAATGGCTTAATGCTCATATCTAAACGAATAAATAAAAGAAAGGAAGTTATGTATTATGGCGAATTTAATTGAGAGATTTAGAGAGCTAGAACCTATAAAAAATAATATAGATTTGGCAATAGAGTCTATAATTAATTGCTATAAAAATGGAAATAAAGTTTTAATAGCGGGTAATGGCGGAAGTGCTTGCGACAGTGAACATATTGCGGGTGAATTATTAAAAAGCTTTGTAAAAAAAAGACCTATAAAAGAAGAGATTAGAAAAGAGCTTTTAAAATTTGAAGAAGGAGAGTATATTGCTGATAATTTGGAATCTCCTCTTAGGGCTATTGCTTTAACTTCGCATATGGGGCTTTCTACAGCATATTTAAATGACAGAGACCCTTATTTAATATTTGCTCAGCAGTTATTAGGTTTTGGGGATAAGGGTGATGTTTTTATTGCTATAAGTACATCAGGCAACGCTAAAAATATTATACATGCTTGTAAAGTTGCTAAGGCTATGGGAATAAAAATAATATCTTTTACTAATAACCATGGCGGTAAGCTTGCAGAGATGGCTGACATTGCTATAAAGGCTCCTTCAAAAGAAACATATATTGCTCAGGAATATCATGAAGCAATTTATCATGAAATTTGTATGAGAGTGGAAGAATATTTCTTTAAAGAAGATAGATAATAATATTTTATAAGGTTTATGAAAATACTTCTAATAAAACAAACTTCTCTTGGCGATGTGCTTCATGCTACACCTGTTATTAGGGCATTAAAGAAATGGCAAAGCGACTGCACTATTGATATAGTAACAGATAAAAGAGCTTTGGGTATACTTGAAAATAATCCATATATTAATAAATTATATGTGCTTGATATATATAAATACGAAAAAGAATTATTTTCATCTAAATTTTTTTCTACAATTAGAGAGTTTTTTTCTCATATTAAAGAAGTGAGAAAAGAGCATTATGATATAGCAATAGATTTACAAGGACTTGAGAGGAGTATTATATTTCTTTATTTGTGCCATTCAAAAAAGAAATTTGCCAAAGGAAAATGGCTTGGAATTAAAAGTAATTATTATAAAGATATTAATGCTATAGTTGGACTTCTTTCTTTTTTAGATTTTATTGACTGCCCAAGTGACGGTACTGATTTAGATTATTTTTTGCCAAGCAATATAGAAGATACTTTTAATAAAAAGATAGAAAGCTTAAATATAAAATTAGATAAAGATTATATAGTATTTTCTCCTTTTTCAAGATGGGATACTAAAGATTTATCGGTAAAAAAATCTAGAGAGATAATTGAAGAGATAAGAAAAATAAGTAAAATACAAATAGTGGTATCAGCAACAAAAGACTATAATGAAAAATGTATTGAAATAGCAAATGGTTTTGAAAATGTATTAAACACATCAAGTTATTTTAATTTAAATGAGTTAGCTTATTTAATAAAAGAGTCATCGGCAATGATTACTGCAGATTCTTTTCCAATGCATACAGGATGTGCTTTTAAAAAACCGCTTATAGCGATATTTGGTCCGACTAGTGAGATTAGGGTAGGACCTATAGCAGAAAACTCTGAAACAATTAGGGTAGAGGGCTTAGAATGTGCAAGATGCTACAAAAGAAAAAACTGCCCAAACAATCATGTATGTATAGAAGATATAGATGCCAAAAAAGTAGCAAATAGAATACTGCAAAAAATAGGCTATTTATAATATTTTTATTGTTGCTGAGTATTGTTTTCTGTTGTTTGCGTGTTATTTTCTATATTGTTTTCAACTGTATTTGCTTCTGTGTTTTGAGCATCTGTTTCTTGTGTAATAGTTTCCTCTATTGTGTTTTCGGTATTTTGTTCAGCAGCATTTCCATCTATATTTGCATTTTCTTCTGTTGCAACATTTTCTGCTTCATTTTCTTCTTGAAGAACTTTTAAATTGTCTATATCTTCTGCCTTAATATTTAAATCCATATTTCTTATTACATTTCTTGCAGTTTCTATATCAACAGTTTCACCTAAAGCATCAACTAATGTAATCTCTGGGTCTTCATTTCTATATTGTTTCATTTCTAATACATAGCCTTCAGTATCTTTTGCTATTGTTGTTTTATTTCTTCCGTCATTTTCTATATCTATTGTAACGCCATTTGCTCTTACTTCATTAATAGTAGTTTTACCGTCTGTTGTAGTTTTTGTAGTAGATGTGCTTCCGTCTGCCTCTGTAGATGTTGTTTCTGTATTACCATAAACATCTTTTATAACAACTATACTGCTTCCATTTGGTTTTATTGTTGTTGTTATACTGCTAGAGTCTGCTGATACTACTTCTGTTACACTGCTTGAATCTTTATTGAGTGTAGTTGTTTCGCTTGAGCCGTCTTGTCTTATTATTCTTTTTATTGTAGTACCATTTGGCATTTTTATTTCGCTTATAGTGTCAGTACCTACAGTGTCAGTAATCACAGTTCCATCAACTTTTTTAGTAACTACTGTGAATGAGCCGTCTTCATTATATGTTTTTGTTATAATGCTTCCATCATCAGTTTTTACATTATAAGAGAAAGTGCCAGCTCCAGCTCCTTGAGAATTTCTCTCTTCAACTCTTCCGTCTGGATAAACTATTTTTAAATTGCTAATTCCATTAGTATCAACTGTAGTAGTGCCTATACTTCCATCAACATAATTAGCAACAACGCTGTAGCTTCCGTCTGGATTTTCTGTTTTTACTATTAAAGCTCCATCGACTCTCTTTGTCTCTGTAACTATATTTCCTAAATTATCTTCTGTTCTTTTTACTTCTGTACCGTCTAAACTTCTGCTATAGAAAAATATTCCACTTTCATCTTTATAATTTGTGGTAATAGAGCCGTCTGACCTCTCTACTACAAATGCTTTATTATTTTCTAAAGTTTTTCTGTTTATAAAAGAGCCATCTGGATATAAAGTATATTCATATATGTCGCCTGCAGATGTTTTAGTGTTAATAGACTTTGAATTATCTATCATGTAAGTTTCTATTCTTTTATCTCCATTTTCTGAAACTATCTCTATTTCTCTTTTTCCATAAGGATATATAGTGTCAGATACTTCATAATTGTTAGAATATATTTTTGTTTTTTCTATTTTTCCATTCTCATAAACTATTTTTACGCCATTAGGATATATTGTCTCTCTTTCATAATCAAAATTTGGAAACACATTTTCTGTAGTAATGCTTCCGTCATTGTTTGTTGTTACTCTATAATTGTTTGTAAAAGGCATAAACTTTATAGATGTATCATTGCTTCTTATAAGAGATATTACTCTCTCTAAAGATTCTCTTTGATAATAATCACTTCCAACATTAGTTAAAAATATTTCATAAGATATTGCTGCATTAGTGATGTCGCCTAAAGTTAAATAAGTATGCCCCATATTAAGATAAGCACTATAGTATAATCCCCAAGTATTATATAAATCAACAGAAGCAACATTAGTTTTTATTGAAATCTCATTTCCATTAGTATCTGTTATATTTGTCATTATCATTATATTTGTTACTATATAAGGATTTTCTTCTGTTATCACATAAGTGGAACCCGTAGCAGTTGAATTGGTTGCGAGAATAGGTGAGTTAGAGTTTGTAGTGTTTTCATTAGTAGATTCTAAATTTGGAGGTAGGGTAGTTGTTGATACTGTTGGGTCTACTACTTCTAACATAAAATTAGTATTAACTTCAAAAATTACAGTTGTGTTTGTGTACTCATATTCATTAGTAAATGTATTAGTTATAATAACATTTGTAAATAATGGAAGTTTTGTAAAAGTATTGTTTATAAGGTTTTTTATGTTTTCATTTGATTGATTTAAATTATTTATGGCATCAGATATATTATCTGTTGTGTTAGTAAAATTAATTGCATTATTTGTAGAGATATTATTAGAGAATATTGCATTAGTTGTAATATTATTTGTATTTAATAAACTATCATTTGACATAACGTCGTTTGATAATGATAAGTTAGTGATATTGTCTGTGTTATTATCATCAAGAATAAAAATTGTGTTTGTTACAATATTTTGTGATACTGTGTAATTAGTTAATACTTCATAATTTAATTTTGCATTATATGGAGAGTAAAGTCTCTCTATTGCTCTATTATACCAAATTAAAGCTTCATCATAATTTTTTAATTGATAATAAGAATTAGCTATATTATTACAAAAAGAATAAGAATCATTAATATCAAAAGCTAGTTTATAATAATTTATAGCATTTTCGTATTGCTTATCTTGAAAATAGCAAGCCCCTATATAATAATAAAGCATATCATTTGTTGATAGAGGTCTTCTTTTAAGATAGAGTAAAAAAGCTTCTCTTGCAAAATTATATTTTTTTTGAAAGAAAAGTTTTTCTGCATTATAAAACTCTCTGTCTATATTTCTTTCATCATTAGGAGCAGCATTTTGAGAGAATATATTTACACAAGTAAAAATCAATATTAAAAATGCTATAGCTATTTTTTTCATAATAATATAATCCTTTTTTCTACTTTTTTAAGGATAATAATATTTAAAACTATTAGTTTTTGATATAGTCAAAATAATGATTAAATAGCGAATAAATTATATATTCACTATATCCTCTAACATTTTTATTTTTATCAAGAACATCATCTAAAAAGTTAAAACTATTTTCATCTGGATTTTCTAAATAGTATAATTTTTCTTTAGATATACTATTTTCTTTTTTTAGTGTTCTTATTAAAGAAAGTTCTTTCTTTTTGTTTCTATTATCCTCTCTGCTAGCATAATAAGAAAGCAGTCTTTTGCTTAGATTTTCAAATACAATTTTATTATATATAACAGCTCTCCTCACATCCATATCAATACTTCCGTCAAAATTATTTAACTCACTATCGAATAAACTAATAGATATAGCAGAACGAATATCGGCAAACACTGCCTTTTCTTCTTTTATCATAAATTTTTTATTAGACATAAAACAGTACTCTTTAATTAAAATATTTTTTTTAATTATCGACAAGAGTAAAATTTAGATTAGATTAAAATTTGACGCAATAAAAAACCCGCCTCCATTAAAGAAAGCGGGTATTAATATTAACTAAATGATTTTTTATTATTTGTTTTTAATAGGGTCATTAGGATTAACAACACCATCTTTAGGTAATTTTCTAGCCCATTGACCAGTGATGAATAATTCTATAACAGCCAATATAATCATTACGATAGCAATACAAGCTAATACATAACCGTCGAAAGTAGCTTTTTTGAAGTTTGTATATACAACTAAACATAAAGCAGAAAGTGTAACAGCAAACATGAATACTAAAGGTATAACATTTTCCCAAGAAGTTCTGCCCTGACGATTTTTAATCCAAGCAGCAACAGCAAGTAATGATAAACCAGCTAATAATTGGTTAGCACTACCGAATATAGGCCATATTCTAGTATATCCATAAAGAGTAAATCCTAAAGATATAAGAACTGTGATAGCAGTAGCAATATAAGGATTAGTAAGTATAGTTTTATGTACTTTACCATCAGCACCAGTATATTCACCTAATTCCTGTATCAAATATCTTCCAATACGAGTAGCACTGTCTAAAGAAGTAAGTGCAAAAGAAGCAAAAGCCAAAGTAACAAAAGTTTGACCTATTCCAAGAGGTACACCAAAAGAAGTCATAAAAGTAGCAACACCTAAAGCAAATCTAGCAGCAGGAGTACCAGTACTTTCTATAGCAGCAACACTCATTAAAGCAACTATAGCAACTATACCTTCTATGAGCATAGCTCCATAACCTACTAATTTAGCATCTTTTTCACTGTTAAGCTGTTTAGAGCTAGTACCAGAACTTACAAGTGAATGGAAACCAGATATAGCACCGCAAGCTACTGTAATGAATAGAATAGGGAATAAATAGTTGCCTTCACTAGGAGTAAAGCTTGTAAATACAGGAGCAGTTACAGCAGGACGCATTATAACTAAACCTAATACACCACCTATAATCATAGCATAGAGTAAGAAAGAAGATAAATAGTCTCTAGGCTGTAATAATATCCAAACAGGCATTAAAGAAGCTAATATAATGTATACAGTCAATATAACTTGCCAAGGAGTTTTTTCTAAAGCAAGGAATGGGAATCTATCAGAAATAAATATAATAGCAGCTAATAATACAACACCTATTATTGTAGAAAGAGCAACATTAACTCCTCTTCTATATACTAAGAAACCAAATAGTAAAGCCAAAGCGATAAATAACATACTAGCAGTACCAGCAGCAGCAGATTCTCTATAAGTATCAACGTTTACAGCAAATGTACTTGCAGTAATGTCTAGGAATGCAGCCACTACCAAACAAATAGTAATGAATGCATAAAGAGTAAACATTATTTTACCTTTTTGACCAACATTATGTCTGATAACTTCACCGATAGATTTACCTTCATGTCTTAGAGAAGCAATTAAAGAACCGTAGTCATGCACTCCACCAAAGAATATACATCCGAAGATAATCCATAAATATACAGGAAGCCAACCAAACATAGTAGCAATAATAGGCCCTGTAATAGGACCAGCACCTGCTATAGAAGAAAAGTGGTGACCTAATAATACTTTAGCATCAGTAGGTACATAGTCTCTTCCGTCTTTTAAAGTATGTGCAGGAGTTTGTCTTGAAGGATCAACACCCCATTTTTTAGCTAAATATGAACCATAGGTTACATAAGCTACAAAAAAGGCTATCATCCCAATGATTAATAATAGAAAAGCATTCATAAAATCTCCTTATATTAATTTTATATTAAAAATCCAAAAGAAGGTTTTTTAATTCCTTTTTTCTCATTTTTGGCAAATAGACATTTTTATCTTTTATAGATACTATTGCATATTCGGTTTCAGACCAACCATGAAACGATAGTTTATAACTTACTCTATAAAAGAATTTTTTTACTATTTTTTCCCATTCTTTTTCTAAAGAAATATCAGTTATAATGATACCTGTGATAATACTTCTTTTATGAAATTTATTAGGGTTTGAAAGGATTGGCGTTAATCTAACCAACATATCTTGAAATTCTTCTATATTTTCTAAAGTGCAGTTCTTTATAAAACGAACAAGCATATGTTCAAATACAGAA
>NZ_SRZM01000062.1 GCF_019402445.1 Brachyspira pilosicoli | reverse complement strand
GAAGCAAAAGGACTGTATTTTATAGCTTAAAATATAGTATTATCTTACATTTTATACATATTTCAAACATACAAAGATAAAACACTTGCACTTTTTGGTTCTTTTTGCGGCAGGAAAAAGAACAACAAAAAAATTAACAAACTTAAAAATTTTTAGTATAAACTATTTATTTTTGTTAAAAAATGCTAAACAAAATTAACGTCTCTCTCTTCTGTATCTAGCTGGGTCTGTAAACTTTCGCCTACCCTGAAATTTCGACAAATAAACTATATTACTAGCAATCTCACTAAAACCATTATCCCCATATTTTAATACAGTTTCTTTCGCTAGCTTTTCTTCTATCATATAATAAGCCAAAGGCACATCATCAATTAAAACATGACATAATATTCTATCAAATATATCATAAGAAGAAACAAGCATAGACACTTTTTCGCTGTTTTTTATTAAATTAGAAACATAGTCTTTAGCCTCTTTTCCGTAAACTTGTTCTAATTCTGGAGCATCAATTCCTATAAACCTGTAAACATTATTATTATATGTTATAGTGTCGCCGTCCAAAACTTTTATCAAATCTTTATCAATATTATTTTCAGTATAATTATTATTTGTAACAGATAAAAATATTTTTGAATTATTAGAATCTCTTAATGTAAGATACTCATTTTTATTTATACTATTAATGTCTAATACAACTTTATAATAGGTTATATTGTTTTTATACGCATATTCTATTAGACTATCATCGCTAAAAAAACATAATACATTTTTTCTTAATCTTGAATATATTCTAAAATGAAACTCGCTTATAAACTTAGAACTTGGAAAAACATTTTTTATATAATCTTTATTATTATCACCAACAACAAAAACATCTTCTCTAAATTTTATATAATCATATATTATTTGAGTATTAGAGTTTTTAATAAATGCCTCAATAGAAGCCTCATCTACAAATAACGTTTCTTTATCATTAAATAAAAAATTACTTATAGCAAATAAAAAAATAAATGAAATAATTATTATTAAGAGAGCATTTTTTTTATTAAAGTTTCGCATTTATTTTTAATATCATCAGAAGCAACAATCTCAGTAAGCATGCATAAACATTTTGCATTATGTTCTATAAGCAAATCCATATTGTTAAGCTTAATGCCGCCAATACAAACAAAAGGCATATCAATATTTTTAGCAATATAATCTAAATACTCAACACCCACAGCATTATTAGCATCAATCTTAGTATTAGTGTCAAATATAGGACCAACCCCAATATAATCAGCACTGCTATTAAAAGCCTCATTAGCCTCATCAATATTTTTTGTAGAAAGCCCTATAATCATATTATTGCCAACAATCTTTCTAACAACTTCTATTGGCATGTCATTTTGCCCAATATGCACCCCATCAGCTTCCACTGCCAAAGCCAAATCAGCATAATCATCTACTAAAAATAATGCATTACTCTTTTTTGTCATCTCTCTTATCTTAACGCACTCTTCATACTTCTCACGCATATATTTTTTAGGATTCTCTTTTTCTCTATATTGAATAATCTTTATTCCCGCCTCAAGCATAGAGCCTACTACTTCAATATTATTTCTGCCCTTAGAAAAATCTTCAGCAGTAACGCAGTATATAGACTTATTAAAATAATTCTCTTTTAAATAATCTCTTTTCTCTTTTTTGTTTTTTAAATTTTTAAAATTATTCATCTTTGTTATTCTCATCAATATTAAGCGATAATATTCTAATACCTTCATTTCCAAGCACAGATTTTAAAGCTATTAAAAAAGCAGAATCTTTACTATGAGCAATATTGCTGTTATAAAGCTTCATAGCATATCTTGCCATACTAATACCATCTCTCACAGAAAAAGAAGCATTATGTATATGCGACTTCTGTAAAAAACCAACAGTAATTTTTAATATTTCATCATCAGCAAAAGGAAGATTCATTTTTAATATATCATACTCTTCTTTAACATCTGGAAAAGGAAGCTCTATTGTAGGCTGCAAACGAGAATGTATATATTCAGGAAGCTCAAAAGTGCTCGCATCATCATTCATTGTAACTATAACTCTAAAATCTGGGTGAGCCTTAATTTTTATACCCGCAATCACACTTTCAACATATCTTCTGTCATCAAGAAGCGGAGCAAGTGAAGCCCAAGTTTTCTCGCTCATTCTGTTTCCTTCGTCAAGTATAGCAACCCCACCCTTAATCATCGCTGTAACCAAACTCGAAGCATGATAGCTTATAGTGTTATTTTCTGATATTACAGGTATTATTATTAAATCCTCTGGTCTAGTATCCACTGTACATTGAAATATATAAACATCTCTCTTAAGAAGCTCTTTAGCTACATAATAAGAAAGAGTAGTTTTTCCAGCACCAGGTTTTCCCACAATTCTAGGGTTTAGTGGTATGTCATCTTCAGATATTATATGCCAAGAAGCCATTATCTGCCTTACTAAATCATTTTGTCCTGTCCATTTTATATTTAAATTATCTGGGTGAGATAATATAAGCTCTACATTCTCTATTTTTATCTTTTCCATATTTTCCTCTAATAAAAAATATTTAATAAATGTATTTGGCTATAATGATAAATCAATTATACAAAAAGTCAAATTATAATTAGTATGTTAAAAAATTAGCCTATAGGAGTGCCGTTTTCTGCTTCTTCATTAATGCTAAGCAAAACAACTTCATTATTTTCTTTTACAGCACCAAGAACAAGACATTCAGAAAAGAAGTTAGCAATTTGTTTTTTTGGGAAATTCACAACAGCAATAATTTTCCTTCCGATTAAATCCTCTTTTTTGTAGAGTTTTGTAATTTGAGCAGATGACACCTTTATACCCAATTCTCCAAAATCAATTTTTAATTTGTATGCTGGTCTTTTGGCCTTTGGGAAATCCTCTGCCTCTATGATTGTACCTACTCTAATATCAAGTGAAAGGAAATTATCAAAAGTAGTTTCATTTTTAATATTATTTTCCATAAATAAATCCGTTTATAAATTATTAATTTTTTATTTGATTAAAGATTTTACTAAATAAATATTAATTATTATACTGAAACAGTTATATTTTGTCAAAAAAAATAAAGTTGTATTTTGTATAGATAATATTATTCTGATATTTTTCAATCATTATTAAAATTTATAAAGGTAAGAATATATTTTTTATTTTGTAGGGCTTTGTCTACCAATGTACTTTCTTATAATTGCACTTTTTGGTTCTTTTGACGAAGTCCGCACCGCATAGCTACGGAAAAAAGAACAACAAAAAATTGATAACCCCCACTTCTTTTGGCGACCGAAGGAAGTGCCCTTGTGGCGTGACCCAAAGAAGCAAAAGGACTGCATTTTTAGATAAAATACAAACAAATTATATTGCATCTACAAATATTCCAACATATAAAGTTAAAAGTTTGCACTTTCGCGAAGCGTGCCCGAAGGGCGAAAACTTTGACGAAGTCCGCACAGCGAAGGCGGGAAAAAGTTGAATAAAAAACTTCTATTACAAAATATAATCATCTAGCCCCTTTTGATTTTAAAAATTCCGCTACTTCTGAATACCCATTTTTCACAGCATATCTCAAAGCAGTTCTACCCTTTTCATCTTTAACATTTATATCAGCTCCTGAATCTACTAATAATTTTACTATTTCTAAATGATTATTCATTGAAGCAAGTATCAAAACAGTAACATCTGATATATTTTTTAAATTAATATCTGCACCAGAATCTATTAATAATTTAACTATTTCTTTATGACAATTTTTTGAAGCATACCATAAAGCACTGCTATGATTTATTACATCACTTCCTTTTTCTATTAAATATTTTACCACCTCAAAATGTCCATTCTCTGAAGCATATACTAAAGCAGTATCACCATCTCTACTTTCATTATTAACATCTGCCCCTTTATCGATTAAATACTTAACAATTTCCAAATGCCCATTATTTGCTGCATACATCAAAGCCGTTTGATATCCATTGTCTTTCATATCAATTTCAGCTCCATTATTAATTAAATATTTAACAATATTATAATGCCCATTTTTCGATGCACTCATTAAAGCAGTTTCGCCTCTTTCATCTTGAATATTAACATCAGCTCCCTGCTCTATTAAATAGCTCATTATTTTTTCATGTCCGTTCATAGAAGCCATAACCAAAGCATCAGTATTTTCAGCATTATGCTCTATCAAATATTTAACAATTTCAAAATAACCAAATCCTGAAGCTGTATTTAAAGGAGTATTACCATATCTGTTTTTTATATTAACATCAGCACCATTTGATATTAAAAATTTTATTCTATCAAAATCATTCTTTTTAATAACTTCTATTAACTCAACATCTTTTTTCTTTTTCATACTGCCTCCATTATATTTTAGTTTTAATATCTTGGGCTTTGCCCTTAACGAAGTACACAGCGTGCAGTACCCACTTCTTTTGCCGATAGGCATCTACTCGGTATTGGTATAAAAGAAGCTTATATCCTTCGGATACGCTTTGCGAAGAACTGCATTTTATAAAATATAGCTTTATCTATAAAATATAGATATTATCTTACATTCATTTATATATATTAACAACATACAAAGCTAAAATAATTGCACTTTCGCGAAGCGTGCCAGAAGGGCGAAAACTTTGACGAAGTCCGCACCGCGAGCTGCGGGAAAAAGAACAATAACATTTATAAGTTCTTTATTATTTGCAGGGCTTTGCCCCCTGCGAAGCGTGCCCGTAGGGTAGCCCCCAGTTCTTTTATTGGTATAAAAGAACCAAAAGAACTACATTTAATGAACTATATCTTTTTATATATACGAAAACATAGATATTATTTTAGCTTTATATATTCCAAACATATAAAG
>NZ_SRZM01000061.1 GCF_019402445.1 Brachyspira pilosicoli | reverse complement strand
GCTTAATTAATTTAACTTCAAATATTCATTTTCAACTTTCTAAATTCTATAAGTCTTTCAAACGTAAGTAATTCTAAATATACATATTTCCTAATAAAAAAATTATAAAAATATTATTAAAAAAATTAACTTAATACTATATTTAAAAGTTAACATATTATATTATTAATTTATAGTATTATAAGGTTATGAGTGTATGCAAAAAAATAAATATTTAATATTAGATGATAAACTTAATTCTATCGAGAAATATTTAATAGATTTAAGGCGAGACTTGCACAAACACCCAGAATTAGGATTTGAAGAGTTTTATACATCTAAAAAAATTTCTTCTATATTAAAAAGTTTAAATGTAAAACATAAAGTAAAAGTAGCAGAAACAGGAATAGTAGCAGATATAGAAGGAGAAGATAAAAGTTTTACGGTGGCATTTAGAGCAGATATGGATGCTTTGCCTATGGAAGACTTAAAAAAATGTGAATACTCTTCAATAAATAAAGGCAAATGTCATTCTTGCGGACATGATGTTCACACTACAATATTAACAGGCATAGCAAAATATTTTTCTGAAATAAAGCCTCCATGCAATATAAGGCTAATATATCAGCCCGCAGAAGAAACTACAGGCGGTGCTTTGCCAATGATTAAAAAGAATGCATTAAAAAATGTTAATGTAATATATGGTCTTCATGTTAATCCAGAATTAAAAGTAGGAAGTATTGGAGTGAAATATGGGGCAATGTATGCTAGTTCAAATATGTTTGATGTAAAAGTATATGGAAAATCTGCACATGGTGCAAAATCATACAATGGAATAGACAGCATATTAATAGCTAGTCATATACTAACTCAAATGCATAGCTATACTTCATCATTTACAGACGGAAGTATGAGGCTTCATGTTGGTTTGATGAATGGAGGAAGTGCAAGAAATATTGTTGCCGACTCTGCAAAAATGGAAGGCATTATAAGGATGCTTTGCGATGATAAAAAAAGAAAAAAGAGATTATCGGCAATAGAAAAAATTGTTAAAAACACTGCATCTAGTTTTAATGCTAAAGCAGAGTTTATAAATATGCCTTCGTATCCTGCTTTGATTAATCATAGCAATGCTGTAGATATACTAAGAGAATCTGCTAACAATATAAAATTAAATATTGTAGAAGAAAATGCTAATATGACAACAGAAGATTTTAGCTATTATCTTCAAAACATAAGCGGTGCTTTTTTTAGCTTGGGAGTTGCAAACAAAAAAATAAACTACCCTATTCATAATAGCATGTTTGATATAGATGAAAGGGCTATTAATATAGGGGTTAAAATGCAAATAGCTAATGTTTATGAAAGTTATTTAAAAAAAGATTTATTTAAAAAAATAAAAAACAATTAATAAATAAAAAAGGAGAAAATTATGTCATTATTCGAAGGAGCTGGTGTAGCTTTAATAACACCATTTACAAAAGATGGAGAGATTAATTATAAAAAACTTGCTGAACTTATAGAATATCAAATAGCAAATAAAACAGATGCCATAATAGCAGCAGGAACAACAGCAGAAAGTGCCACACTTACAAGGGAAGAGAGAATAGAAGTAATAAAATTCTGTATAGAGGTTACAAATAAAAGAACAATGCTCATAGCAGGTACAGGAACAAATGTCACCAAAACAGCAGTAGAACTTACACAAAAATCATGCGAATATGGTGCAGATGCTATAATGGCAGTAACTCCATATTATAACAAAGGTAATGAAAGCGGACTCATTGACTACTACACACAAATAGCAAATGCATCAAAAGTACCTGTTATAATGTATAATGTACCTTCAAGAACAGGCGTAAAACTCCCGCTTAATGTTATTAAAAAATTATCTGAAATATCTAACATAGTAGCAATTAAAGAAGCTAGCGGAGATATGAGCTATACTGCAGATATCGCTAATATTGCTCCGAAATTAGACTTATATTCTGGAAACGATGATATGGTTACTCCTATACTTGCCTTAGGAGGTAAAGGAGTTATATCTGTTACAAGCAATATTATACCTAAAGAAAATCATGATATGGTAATGAACTTCCTTAATGGTAAAGTAGAAGAATCTATAAAAGCACAAGTACATTATATAGATTTAGTAAGGGCTATGTTTATAGAGGTTAATCCTGTGCCTGTAAAAGAAGCTATGAATATAATGGGATTTGATGTTGGACCTTGCCGTTCACCTCTTGGACCTTTAAGTGAAAAAAATAGAGAGCATGTAGCTCAAATAATAAACAAATATGGGATTAAAAAATGAATACAACTAAAATAATAATACATGGTATTGGAACAATGGGAACTATATTAAAAAATATAGTAGAAAAAGATGATAGTTTAGAGTTAGCTGGTTTTGCTGATAATCTTACTAATGAAAAAGGTGATGTAATAGTAGACTTTTCTCATTTTTCATTAATTGAAGATATGCTTAATTATGGAGTAAAAAATAATATACCTATTGTAATATGCACTACAGGTTATGATGATAAAATATTAGAAAAAATAAATGAGGCATCAAAAAAGATTCCTATAGTGCTTGCTTCAAATACTTCAATAGGTGTTACACTTATGAATGAGATAGTTTCAAAAGTTGCAAGTGTATTGAATGATTTTGATATAGAGATAGTAGAAACTCATCATAATAAAAAGATAGATTCTCCAAGCGGTACAGCTAAAACTTTATATAACACTATTAATAATACTTTAAATAATGAAATGCATTTAGTTAATGGCAGAAACGGTACGCACAAAAGAGAAAAGAAAGAAATAGGTATGCATTCATTGAGAGGCGGAAGCGTGGTTGGAGAGCATAGTGTTATATTTTATGGAGATGATGAGGCTATTGAGATTACTCATAAGGCTATGTCAAAAAAGATATTTGCTCATGGCTCTATTAAAGCTGCTAAATTCCTCGTTGGTAAATCTCCAAAACTCTACAACATGAAAGAGGTATTATCTTAATTTTTAATAATAAAGTTATGGGCATTATAATAGAACTTATATTA
>NZ_SRZM01000060.1 GCF_019402445.1 Brachyspira pilosicoli | reverse complement strand
AAAAAAAAGAAAAATACATAAATATTCTAAATGACTTACTATTAAAGATTGATAATATTATTTTAAACATTAAAAATAATTTTAAAATATCAAGAAATATATTTATGTCTGATGAAGAGTTTAATTTTTTTAGAGAGATATTTGATGATTATATAGAAAACCTTGAAAGCGAAAAATTAAACGCTGAAAAGTTAAAAAGCGAAATAGAAAATCATGAAACAGTTTAATGACATTACTAATAATTTTTATAACAAAGAAATAAAAAAAACAGAGAAAATGGCGAGAGGAGTTTTCTACAGCTCTTTTAATAAAGATGAAAGAATAGAAAAAGAATTAGAAACAAAAATTGAAAAATGGAAAAAAGATTTAAATGATTATATATATAACAATAATCCATATATAGGAAATAAAAGAGAATTAGAAATAGCAAAAAAAGAATTAGATAAAAAAGATATTAGCAAAGAAGATATAATAAATAATTTGAATATATTTAAATCACTTGATATAGACACAAAATTTTGGCTTGATAAATTAGAAAACAATAATTTAAACGCTATAAAGAAAAATATAATATCAAATTGGAATGAAGTTTATAATAAAAAAAATAATGAATGGACTATAAACACCATTAAAGAAAAAAGATATAAGTTTATTAATGATATAGAATCTTGGATTAAATTATTAAAGAGATTAAAATATATGTCTAATATACTTAGAATAAAAACTGCTGTGTTGTGGGACTTTAGAGTTGGTGAATTAAAAGAAGAGGATATTTCTTTATTAGAGAGATGGGTTAAGTTTATAGACAATATTGATAAAAATAATTATATAGACAAAATATCAGACTCTATAGGCAAAAAAATAGATATAGAAAAACTAACAAAAAACATAGAATTAAAAAATAATTATTCACATACAAACAAAAAGATTGATTCTAAAGATGAGATATCAGGCATTTATTTTTCTAAAGATATAGAAAACATTATTCCACAGGAGCTTTCACTTCTTTGCAATGAGGAAGCAGAAAAATTGTTTAAGCTAAAATATATAGAAAACAGAATTATGTGCTTTGATAAAAGTTACTATGCATTTGATGAATTAGATAAAAACAAAACTGCATCGGGCTATAAAGATTCAAAAGGCGATATGATTATATGCATAGACACAAGCGGTTCTATGAAAGGGATAAACGAATATATTGCCAAATCTATAATGTTTAAAATATTGATGAAAGCTATAGCAGAAAATAGAAATGCTTATCTTATTAACTTCAGCACAGAAATATACACATATAAGTTTGACAAAAATAGCGGAGTAGATGAACTTATAAAATTTTTAAAACTTAGCTACTATGGAGGCTCTGATATATACAAGGCTCTCTATGAAGCAAATAGAATAATGAAAAAATATAATAATAATGATGTATTAGTGATATCAGATTTTATAATGGAAGATATGCCTCAATATTTGGTTGATATATGTTTAAAGCAGAGAAAAGAGGGAAATAATTTTTTTGCTGTGTCTATTGGTAAGTTTCCATTTGGACATTCTTATAAAAAAGTTTTTAATAGGCATTGGGTATTCGATGTAGAAAGCGGAATAAAAGAGATTAGTTAATTAATATCTCTAATGCATAATCATCGTTGTCTTTTAGAGCATAATTTTTTGATATTCTGTTAATGCCATAAGGATTTAAATATACTGCAGCTATTTCGTTTTCTGATTCTATTATAGGAATTAAATCTCTCTCTTTAATAGCAACTTTTAAATCTATTAAAATCTTTCTCAAATATTTTTTCTCCCCATTAGGGTAGCTATACAAAAAATCCCCTTCTTTTCTTTTTCGTATAGTAAGTGGGAAAGTTTTTTTTATGTATATATTTTTTTTATAATCAATGTCTTTGTTTAAAACAGTTTTTATATTTATGGTTTTACCTGCAAAATTGTAAACTCCGTCATTATAAACTGTAATTGAATCTGCATTAATATTATTAGTTTTTACAATTTCTAACATGTAATAACTTTTTGCTAAATTATAATCATCAAGCCTCAATACTATATTTGGTTTTTTTGAATAAATTATTTTTAATATTTCTAATAGCCTTTTTTCTGTTATCTCAATATTGTTTTTAAAAAGAAACTTTATAATTATTTTTTTTAATACAAGTTTGTTTTTTATATTTTTTATATTTATTTTATTTCTGCTGATCTCTATTTTTTTATATGTTTTATTAACTTTTTTTCTTAATATGTTTGACTCTTCATAAACTCTATAAGCAAACTTTATTATATTATTTTTTGCTTGTAAGTTTATCTCTTCAAGCATTGGTATAATAACATTTCTCAATTTGTTTCTTGAATATTTATTTGTTTTGTTTGATGAGTCTTCTCTGTGAGATAAGCTGTTTTCTTTGGCGTAATCTTCAATATCTTTTCTGTAGAAGTTTAATATTGGTCTTAACACATATTTTCTTTTTTTGCTTAACGCTTTATAAATATTTGTGCCGCTTCCTTTAATCATTCTATAAATTATAGTTTCTGTTAAATCATCTTTATTATGAGCTATAAGCAAATAATCATATATTTTTTTATTATAAAGCTCTTTGAAAAATAAATATCTGTCTTTTCTTGCCTCTAATTGAGTGTTTTTATTATCGTAGCTTCCTTTCTCTATTTGTTTTACATAAATATCTATATTATAATTTTTAGCAGTATCCCTTGCAAACATTTCATCGCCAATGGACTCTTCGCCCCTTAAATTATAATTAACATGAATTGCTATAAGGTTATAGTTAAGTTTATCTTTAAGTTTGTATGCTATATTTAAAAGTACCTGTGAATCAATACCGCCAGAATATGCCACAGCAAAGGTTAATTTTTCTTTTTTATTAGAAGAACTATTAGAAACATTTTTTTTATTATTTTCTTCATTTTCTTTTATAGTTTCTAATAAAAATTGCTCTACTTCTTTTAACATATCTTTTGACTGCTTTTAATTGTTGTCATACATTCTTTCTATTTTTGTGATGCCTATAATATCAAAACATATACCAAGAATCTTTTTAACAGCTCTTATTAAAGTAAGTCTTTCCTGTCTTATATCATCATTTTCTTCTAATACAATATTATCATAATAAAACTTATGTAAAGCAGAAGCAACATCATAAGTATAATTTAATAAAGTATAAACCTCTAAAGACTTAGCAGACTCATAAATCTCATCTGGGAATCTTAATATCATCTTAGCAAGTTTCAAAGTGCTTTCATTAGATATTTTATTAATGTCAAACTGTTTATTATAATCATACTTCATATTTTTCTCTTCTAGTTTGAAGAAAATATTGCAAACTCTCGCATAAGCATATTGAACATAATAAACGGGGTTATCATTATCTTTCTTTTTAGCAAGCTCTAAGTCAAAATCTAATGAACTAGAATATGAACGCATAAGAAGAAAATATCTAGTAGGGTCAACACCAATCTCATCAATAACCTCTTCAAGACTAATCATATCCCCAGTTCTTTTACTCATTCTCACAAGTTCATTTCCTCTATACAAACGAACCAACTGCCCAAGTATAACTTTTAAATCAGCAGTATCATCACTCACAGCCCTCACAGCAGCAGTAATTCTAGGAACATAACCATGATGGTCAGCACCTAATATATCTATTAAATATTTATATCCTCTGTCTATTTTATTTTTGTGATATGTAATGTCTGGTGCAAAATAAGTGTATGAACCATTACTTTTTTTAACTACCCTATCTTTATCATCGCCATATTTGGTACTTCTAAACCAAACAGCATTATCCTCTTCAAATAAAAGCCCCTTTTCATTTAAATAATCTATAGTCTTTTCTAATTCTCCGCCCTCTCTTATCTTGAGTTCAGAAGCATAATTGTCCATATATGTGCGAAATCTCTCTAACAGTTTTCTCTGCTGTTCTAGTATTATATCCTTCGGCACTCCTTCCATTTTAGCAATATCTTTAATATAAGCACCATGATATCCATCTTCAGGAATCTCTCTTCCTTCTTTTACAGCATTAACACTCTCATTAAGCTTTGTTATCTGCTCTCCCGCATCATTAACATAAAACTCTTGATACACATCATGACCAACATATTTAAGTATATTTGATAAAGCACTTCCAATAGCAGCCCATCTACCATGACCAATATGAAGCGGACCTGTAGGATTGGCACTAACATATTCAACTAGTATTTTTTTCTTATCTTCTGCAGAGTTCTTGCCATAATCATCATCTTCTAATAATTTGTTTATACATTCATTTATATAATCTTTTGATAATGTTAAATTTATAAACCCAGGTCTAGCAACCTCAACATTATCAAAATATTTTTTATCTATTAGTTTTACAATATCATTAGCTATATCAAAAGGATTTTTTTTAAGAAGTTTTGAAAGCCTCATAGCTACAGGCGAAGCATAATCTCCAAACTTCTCATCTACAGTGTATCCTATATCTATATAAGAATCTATGTTATCTATCCCCGTGTCTTTTAAATAATTGCATAAAGCTTCTTTTATTATATCTGATACTATTTTTTTAAGCATACCCTCTCCACAAAAAATATTTAGAAAATAGCCTTTATAGTATATCAAAGTTTATAACTTCTGCAAGTATAATATTTTAATGTATTTAAATAATTATATATTGTTAATATTTGTAGTATAATATTGACATATTTTTTT
>NZ_SRZM01000006.1 GCF_019402445.1 Brachyspira pilosicoli | reverse complement strand
ATATTATTATGGTGATATGGACAATGCTTATAGAGAGTTTAATGATATCTATAAAAAGACACAGGTAACTTATCCTTTATTTTATTATGCTGAAAAAATATATAAATCATCATTAAATACAAAGAGATTCATGCAGATTTGTGCCAATATAGGTAAATATTTTGGATATAATTATTATGACAATGTAGATTTGCTTCCAGATGAGTTTAGAAAATATGTTTACCCTAGATATTTTGATGAATATGTTGTACCTGAGGCAAAATATTATAAAATAGAGCCAAATTTTGTATATTCTATAATGAGAGAAGAGAGTTTGTTTGATGTAAAAGCAAGGTCCTATGTTGGAGCAATGGGGCTTATGCAATTAATGCCAACAACTGCTGCTGCTGAAAATAAAAAAGCAAGATACAGATATAACCCTCTAAATCTAACAGATGCCAAACAAAATATTAATATTGGTATATCTCATTTAAGTTGGTTATTCCAAAGCCAAAATGCTAGCAATTATGCCTTAGTTGCCGCTAGCTATAATGCTGGTTCTGGAAGAGGAAACAGATGGAAAAAAGAATATGGTACAAATAATATGTATCGTACTGCAAGGTTTATAGATATAGAAGAAACAGAGTTTTATGTTGAAAGAGTAATGAAAAGCTATGAATATTATAGCAGATATTATAAAAATTAATTAATATTTTATACTATCTTTATAATATTTTAGCCCTTTATATGGAGCCCTTAACTCATAATTTATAATATTATTGTACCAATCAACATAATCAAAATTTTCAACTTCAGACATAATAGAATGCTTTTCTTCTGTATGTATATCATATTTATTAAACATCATAGCAACAGTTTGAAGTATATAATAAGCAAATATATCATTTAAAGTTTTGCTGTCAATTTTTACAACACCTCTTTGTGATGCAAAAACTTTATTATTAGAAAGAAAAGGATAAGTGCTAATTACAGCTAAAGATTTTGTGTTTTCAATATTTTTATTTTCAAGCACTAATCTATCTATTACCCCACCCTCAGATATAGCTTTGGCATCAGCTCCTTTATAGTTTGCTGTTATAGGCATATTTATTATTATAATATGAGAATCTATTTTAGAATCTTTTAAGGCACTACCTATAACTCTCCAATACTGTGCCGTATACATAGCTACAATATCTTCTCTAAGCAATTTTTTGCCGTTTGATAATGGTGTATTCCAAAGTGTTAATATATTTTGTTTAAAATTAGGTGCTATATTTGAGGCTAATTCTTCTAATGAGGTTGTTGAACTATCATAGTCAAATAAAGTTTTTAGACTGCTGTAGGTTTCATTAGAAAGAGAATAATAAAGAATATTTTTTGCTAAAATACTACTACTTGTTTTTTTTATATCAATATAATCTTTTTTAAAAAGTTCAATATTCTTATTTAAAAGTTTTCTATTATTCTTATAAAAATCTTCAGCATTAATTCCTTCTTTTAATACATACTTTATTTTATAACCTAATAAATCATAAGTTAATAATGGAAGTTTTGAATTAAAAATATAAAAAAAGTCTGATGGATTTAATGCTGCTATATTATTATCTTTAACATATGTAATATTTACAACATATTCTTTATTTTTATTTAACGGTTTTATAGTTTTATTGCAAGAGAAAAGTATAAATATTAGTGTAAGAAAGAATATTTTTTTCATAATAACAAATCACTCAGACATAGAACCACTTACACCATATGCTTCTATTCTTTCAGTTTCTATATAATATCTAATCTCTCTGCCTCTAACAATACTATTTTCTTGAGAAAGGTAAGGATTTTCTCCCCATAGCCTCAAATATTTAGCTTTATCAAAATATGTAGCCCAAGCACTTTGAGAGTTCATATCCTTCATTTCAACATGCACATTTCCATTAGCCCTTAATTTTTCATCATCATTAAATATCTGCATCGTAACTGAAGTAATTTTCATACTTCTATTTTCTAAATAAGCATGCGGAGCTCCGCTAACTGTAGCAACTTTAGTATCAGGGTCAAGATGAAGCAAATCGCCCTCTAATGATATACTTTCATCATAATCTACCATAACAACGTCATTGTGAAATATAATATCCCTAAACTTCTCATCTCTTTTATATTCTATCCACTCTCCGAAAGATATTATACCTCTGTCTGGTATTCTCACCGAAGGCTCTTGATACATATATATATGTTCATTATCCATATCATATATAATGTATCCGCCTCTAAGTATCATATTCTCTTCAAAGAAATAAGCATTAACATTACCATAAGCATATAAAAATCTATTAGTTTGATTAGCCCCACCTTTTTCATCTAAAAAAAGTCTATCCGCTGTTACAATATTATAATTACTAACCTTGCTATTTTTATTCTCATTAGTTTCACCAGTTTGAACATAATCATTAGTTTGAAGTATATATATCTTGCTTCTTCCCATAACATTTGCTGTAGAAGTTTTTGCATTATACTCTAATATCTCACCTTCTATCCTATCACTGCCCTGATAAAGTCTTGGATTTCCTTTTAATATAGAAATTTGTGTATCCATATCATAAATCAACTCATCAGAATATCCATCTGTTCTTCTATCATTTTCTTTGTCTATATGTATAAGATGAACATTGCTAATAGCTTTTGCAGTAGGTGTATTAAAATCTCTCTCCATAAGCATACTTTTAATTGTCATATTATTTGTAGATGAGCGAAGTATTGGATTATTTCTAGCGTATGCATATCTAGTTTTACCATTATAACTAGCATATCCTGCATCTATTGTAGAGCCATTAGTTTTACTTAAAAGCCTCACCTTTCCTGTAAATGTGGCAAGTTCTGTTTCTTTATAAAAAGTCATCTTATAGCTTGTTATTAAAGCTGATTTATCTTCTAATCTTGAATTACCTGTATATTGAAAAACTTGGTTTTTATTATCGTAAGTAAATTTATCAGCACTTCTTTGAGATTGAGGTATTAATGGAGATATTAAAACAAATAAAATTATAAATGAATAAAAAACTTTACTCTTCAGCAATTGGCACTCCTATAGCATCACCTTCATCTTTTTCATTATATACTGTTATATTTTCCATAGCCAAATCTCCTTCCATACTACTTCCAGTAAGCCAACTTCCATCTTCCTGCTCTACTCTAATAGGTACAGGGCTTTTAAAATGGCTTTTCTCATGATCATACTGTACATACTCAGTGTATAAAGTACTATTATTAGAAGCCTTTGCAACAACATTAGTAAATATTTCTGTATATAAAGTGTTTTTATTTATTTTAGCAAACTCTCCAGATACTCTAGCAGCAATAGTACCATCAGCATCATAAGTATAATTACGAGAATCATATAATTCTATCAAAGCTCTGCTGTCATAAAATTTGGCATTAGTTGCAAACATATCCATTTGTTTAAAATTTGTAACATAGCTTTCTCTTCTAAAACCATAAAATTCCATCTCAGGAGGACGCTCGAAATTTTTATCTCCTGTATCCTGACCTATCTTACTAAAATCAGTACAAGAGATTATAGAAAATATCATTATATTAAAAAGAATAAAACTCTTTGAGAACCTCTTCATAATTCCCCCTAGCCTTTAATACCATATCTATAGCACCCCTTACAGCACCATTTCCTCCCTCTTTATCTAATACTATATTAGCAATTTTTTTTACTTCTTTGATAGCATTTTTTGGTGCAAAAGAAAATCCAACATATTTTATAGGTGCTAAATCTATGATATCATCACCCATATAAGCAACTTCTTCATTTTTTAAACCATATTTTTCTATTAATGTCAAAAGAGCAGGCATTTTATATTCTTCGCCCTGTATTAAATCTTCAAAACCATGTACCCTAAACTTATCAAATCTTTGTTTTACACAATTAGCCTTGCTTCCTGTAATAACAGCAATTTTTATACCAGCTTTTAATGCCATTACTATGCCCATACCATCTAAAGTATTAAAAAATTTAGTTTCTACACCATTATCATCAAATATAAGCTTACCATCGGTCATAACGCCGTCTATATCAAAAACAAACAATTTAATTTTTTTGAGTTTTTTAAGATTAAAGTAGTAGGATAAAAAAAGTTTTAAATTCATGATTATATTGTAATTGGGGCTTACAGGACTCGAACCTGCCCACCCGGTTTAGGAAACCAGTGCTCTATCCTGATGAGCTAAAGCCCCTTATTTAAAGAAGCTCAAACCAAATCGGAGAGTGTGGGACTCGAACCCACATGGGTGTTAGCCCGGCGGTTTTCAAGACCGCTGCTCTACCAATTGAACGAACTCTCCAAAATTAAATATGTCATGTATTATAACATACTTAAAATAAATTTCAAGTTTTTATTTATAAAAAATTATTTACAAATTGGTTTCATCTTTACAACTTATATACAAAACATAAAAATCTACATTGATATTCAATAAAACCTTTACAAAAAATGAAAAATTATGTATTTTATATTGACTTATATATTTTTTATATTAAAATCATTCATATGAGACAGCAAGAAATGACACCTATATTAGAAAATTATTTAGAAACTATCTACAATTTAGAAGTAGAGAAAAAGTTTAAAGAAGCTATTAGAATTACTGATATAGCAGATTTAGTGGGACGCTCAAAGGCAAGCGTTAATACAGCTATAAAAACATTATCCAAATTGGGTCATATAAAACATGAACATTACGGAGATATAGAATTAACAGATTCTGGAAGAGCCATAGGAAAAGATATAGCTGAAAGACATGCAATATTTTATTACTTCTTAACTAAAGTCTTAAATATAGATGAAAAAATAGCAGACGAGGAAGCTTGTTTAATAGAACATGCTATGAGCAGAGATACAGTGCATAAGTTTAAAGAGTTCCTTTGCGATTATTGTAAGAAAGAAAATATTTTAAACAAACAAAATTGATTATCTAAATCAAATAAATATTTATAATATTTTATAAATATATTTGTTTATAATATAATCTATGTATTCTAAAAAAATATAAGATAAAAAATCATTACTATTATTTTTTAAATTCTTTTTTATAAAGTTTTAATTATAATT
>NZ_SRZM01000059.1 GCF_019402445.1 Brachyspira pilosicoli | reverse complement strand
CACGGTGTGTACTTCGTTAAGGGCAAAGCCACCGCAAATAAAAAAATTAAAAATATTTTTATAAAATATAGTTTTTGGATATTTAACAAAATAAAAAGTGTTATGTAATTTTTACTTTATAATATATAATTTTATTATCAATAAATAATAATGAGGAATATTATGAAGAAATTATTATATTTACAAGTTTTGTTTATTTTGTTTATTTGCATTTCTTGTGCAAGTAAAAAAGATAATAATTTGCAAGTGTATTATAATGGTAATATTATTACTATGGAAGGAAACACAGAAGAGATTCTATATGCTAAGGCTTTAGAAGTAAGCAATGGAGTCATCACAAAAGTGGCATATACCGATGAAGAAGCAAATAATTTAATTAAAAATAAATCATTAGTAGACTTAAAAGGTAAAACTTTAATGCCTTCTTTTATAGACCCGCATAGTCATATAATAAGTTTTGCTCAAGCCCTTACAACTGTAGATTTATCAGGCTGTACAAACATAGCAGAAATTGATTCAAGATTAGAAGACTATATAAAAAACAATAAGCTTACAAATGGTGCTTGGGTTATAGGTTTTGGTTATGATAATAATTTACTTCCAGGCAAAAAAAATCCTACAAGAGATGATTTAGATAAAGTTTCTACAAACTTAGCTATATTTATTACGCATGCATCTGGACATGTTGGAAGCATGAACTCTAAAGCATTAGAATATTTTGGTGTAGATGAAAATACTCCAGATATAGAAGGCGGAGTTATAGAAAGATATCCTAATAGCAGAAAGCCTACTGGTTATATGGAAGAGGCTGCTTTTATGAAATATGCTAGAGAGGTTGATTTTAAAGTTACTGATGAAGATATGATGAACTTTGTTAATCAGGCAGAAGATGTTTATTTAAGTTATGGTATTACAACTGCTCAAAACTCTTTAATTGTAAATGGTGATTTGCCTTTAATAGAGAATATGATAACAAATAATAGATTTAAAATAGATATAATAGGTTTTATAGATTTAAAGAATGCTCCTAATATTTTTGATGAACATAAAGATTTAATTGGTAAATACAGCAATAGATTTAAAATATCAGGCTACAAAATATTTTTAGATGGTTCGCCTCAGGCTAAAACTGCTTGGTTAAAAGAGCCTTATATAACAGGAGAGAAAGGCTATAGAGGATATCCTATACATGATTATAACACTGTAAAAGAATATGTAAGAAAATCTTTTGATGATAAAATGCAATTACAGGCTCATTGTAATGGAGATGCTGCTGCTGAACAATATGTTGATGCAATATCAGAAGTTATGACAGAGAGAGGCACTACAAATAATTATAGAGCTGTATTGGTTCATAGCCAAATTGTAAAAGAGAACGAATATAAAAGAATGAGTGAGTTTAATATAATACCTTCTTTATTTGTTGCTCATATATATTATTGGGGAGATACTCATATAGCGAATTTAGGAATGGAGAGAGCTTCTCAAATAAGTGCTAGTAAAACTGCATTAGATAATAACTTGCCTTTTACATATCATCAAGACACCCCTGTTATAAAACCTAATATGATAGAAACTATAAGCTGTGCTTTAAATAGAACTACAAAAGATGGAGTGTTACTCGGAGAAAATCAGAAGATAGATGCTCTAAATGCTTTTAAGGCTATTACAATAAATGCTGCCTATCAAAATGGGGAAGAGGATATAAAGGGCAGTTTGAAAGAAGGTAAATTAGCCGATTTAGTAATACTTTCTGATGACCCATTAAAAATAGATGCAAAAGAAATGAATAATATAGAAGTTCTAGAGACAATAAAAGAAGGAAAGACTTTATACAAGAAATAATATAAAAAAACAATAAAAGAGGTAAAAATAATATGGTTAGTATAATATCAGATATGGACGGAGTAATATATAGAGGAA
>NZ_SRZM01000058.1 GCF_019402445.1 Brachyspira pilosicoli | reverse complement strand
ATACATTCTCCATTTATAGCTTTGATAAGCCATATATGATATTCTTTCATAATCTTTTTTTCTTAATTTATCTGTATTATGTTTTTCTATTGCTTTATTTAAAAATGTTTCTCTGTTATTTTTATCTATTATAGATAAATATTCATATATAAAGGAATTATCCACACCAAGCTCTATTAGTTTAATAAAATTATCATTAGCTTTATTATAGTTGTTTTTTTGCATATTGATAAAACCTATAATATACAAAGCTTCAGTATTATCAGGACTGTTCTCTAATATTTTATTATAATATTTTTCAGCCTCATTTAATTTATTTTCTTTTACATATATTCTTGCTAAAGAAGTGAGGGCGTTAATATCATTAGGGTTATCATTTAGTATTTCATTATATTTCTTTATCTGTTCGCTATAATCTTTTGCCATAATATAATATTTTCCTCCTTCTTCTTTAAAAATTATTATTATTCATTTTCGTAAAATTTTCTCATCATAGTATTTCTATATTCGCTAAAATTATCATTTTCTATACTATTTCTTAAATCTTTCATAAATCTCTGCATAAATCTTATATTATGTATAGTCATAAGTATAGAAAATAGTATTTCATGAGATTTGTCAAGATGATTAAGATAAGCCTTAGAGAAATTTTTACAAGTATAACAATCGCAGCCTTCTTCTAACACAGTATCGTCCATTCTATATTTTGAGTTTCTAATCCTAACAACTCCATTCATAGTAAAAGCTTCGCCATTTCTAGCATTTCTAGTAGGCATCACGCAGTCAAACATATCAATGCCTTCCATTACGGCATTAAGTATATCACGAGGCTCACTAACCCCCATCAAATAACGAGGTTTTTGTTTGTTTGTATATAGCATAACTTTAGAAAGCACCTCATGCATTTTCTCTGGAGTCTCCCCAACAGAAAGCCCACCAATAGAATAAAAAGGAAAATCCATATTAACCAAAGTTTCAGCACTTTCTTTTCTCAAATCATCAAACATTCCGCCCTGTATTATACCGCCTAAGTATTGATATTCACTGTTAGGGGTGCTGTCATGATATTCTTTACATTCTTTAGCCCATTTATGAGTTCTAAGCATTGCCTCTTTAGCATAATTATAATCAGCATCTGCCTTACAGCATTCATCAAAACTCATTATAAAGTCAGCTCCTATAATATGTTCTGCCTCCATTACGCTTTTTGGTGTAAAGAAATATTTTGAACCATCTATATGCGACCTAAACTCAACTCCTTCATCGTTGATTTTTCTTAGCTGAGCAAGCGAAAAAACTTGAAACCCGCCGGAATCTGTGAGCATTGCCCCTTTCCAATTCATAAACTTTTTAACACTGCCAAATTTTTTTATCACCTCTAATCCCGGTCTTAAAACTAAATGATAAGTGTTAGCAAGTATAATCTTACTTTCTGTTTCTTCTACCATAGCAGGAGTTAATGCCTTTACAGTAGCCTTAGTTCCTACAGGCATAAAAACAGGTGTATCTATTACAACCCCATTAACTTCTATTTTACCAAGTCTTGCATGTGTTTGACTAGAGTTTTTTAATACTTCAAAAGAAAATGACATAATAAACCTTTATTTTTTATTTTGTTTTAATGTTTTTGTATCTGGCTTTTTTGTGTAAATATATATAAGCATTATTAAAGATACTATCATCATTATTATAGAATATATTGCCCCAGATGTGATAGGTCCTATAGTCCATTCTGTAACATCTCTAAAGAACTGCTCTATTACAGCTCTAAAAAGTCCGTATAAAAATATCCATACAAATAATCTTGTACCTTTTCTTATATTCTTATTTTTTTGGCTTAATGCTAATATTATATAAGACACCAAAGCAAGGACTAAACCTTCAAGAAATGCTTCATATAATTGTGAAGGATATCTTAATTCTGTGTATGGTCTAATTGCAGGTATTAATTCCTTCCATTTTTCATACCCTCCAACTGCATCATAATTTGGAAATATCATTCCAAGAGGTGAATTAGTAACTCTTCCGTAAAGCTCTGCGTTCATGAAATTTCCTATTCTTCCAAAAAATAAAGCGAAACTTGAAGGAAGTGTGGCATGGTCTGCTATAGTTAAAAATTCATATTTATATTTTTTGCTGAATATATATCCTCCAATAATCATTCCTATAAGTCCACCATGAAAAGACATTCCTGCAAAACCTAAAAAAGTTATTCCATTATCAAGATTAAATCCTAATATCTCCCAAGGTTTTAAAAAAGATGAAGGTGAGTAAAGTAAAAAATATCCAACTCTAGCACCAACTATAGCACCAACAGCGGCATAAAAAACCATATCATAAGCACCGCCGTCTTTTGAGTTGTTAAACTTAATCCAACCTTTTTTTTCTAGATGATTGAGTATTAAACAAGAAACTCCAATTCCTACTATATACATAAGTCCATACCATCTAATAGCACCAAGCACTGGTATGTTTTCTGGAAATACAAATGGAGTAAAAAATTCAGGGTATTTCATCAATTTTCCTTATTATTATCAATTTTTGTAATTTTATATTATATGTTATGCACTAAAAAATCAAGGCGGAATTAATTTTGAATAATAGTAATTTTTAACATAGTTTTATTGTTTTATATAATTGTATTTAAATTTTATATTTTTAGATATTGCTTTATATAGTACTTAATTTCTAAATATAAATTTATTTTTTCTTAATATTATAAACCCCAATATTTAGTTTAAATAAAGTTTTTATAATATTAAAATTACCAGAAAAAGTTATCTTTGTTGGTACTTTAGTATTTTTTGGATATATTCTTGATACAGGAATTTCACATACTTTATATTTTAATTTAGGTGCCATAGCAGACATATAAAATAATAATTCATATCCTGAAAATATATTTCTGAATATATTGAGATTCTCATCTAATAATAATTTTTTAGAAATACCTCTATATGCTGAAGTAGTATCAGTATATTTAAATCCAGACATAAAACTAATCCAAGGAGCATGCATTAATTTTACAGCTAAATATCTTGATATAGGAGTATTTTTATGAATTCCACCTTTTATAAATCTTGAACCTTGTATAAAATCATATCCTTCTTCTAATTTTTTAATAAAATCTTTGATATATTCTACTCCGTCTTTATTATTTCCATCTATTGTTATTATACCATCATATCCTTGATTTAAAATATAATCAAAGCCCATTCTAAATTGTGCTCCTTGCTTTCCTGCTCCTGTTTTTATAAGCAAAGTTCTTACATTTACACTTTTTAAAAAATCCTTATTAGTAGATCCATCATTACTTCCACCATCAAATATAATAATATCTGCTATGTTGTGTATACCATTATCTAACATAGATTTTAGTTCTTTTTTTATTTTTTCACCTTCATTTAGTAAAGGAATACCTACACAATATTTATGTTTTTTCTCAAAAAATTCTTCTATTTTATAATCAGGTATTTCTCTAAGCATTATATTGTTTCCTTTTCTACTGATTTTATAAAATCAATTATTTCATTGATGGTATTAATATTTTCTATTTCATTATTATTTATTACTGTTTCTATTGAACAATGATTAACTTTAGAAGTTTTTAATTTGTATAAATATTCTATTAAATTATTTTTATAATTTATATAATCGTTTTTTAAATAAGGTATGCTTATATGGCAATGAAAATTATAATTTAAAGAATTTACTAAATCTATAGATTGTGATATATTTTCATTTTCTAAAATTATAGTACTTAAATCTAAATTAATTTTTATATTTTTCAAATTTATTTTTTTTACAAATTCAAATGTATCCTTAGTATTAGTTAAAAAATTAGTACCATAATATTTTGAATTAGGTTCTATACCAATTAGAACATTATATTTAGTAGCTTCATCATTTAATTTTGTAAAGAACTCTAATGCTATATCATTAGATTCATTATTGGACATTCCTTCTGGTATAATCCTTAATTTTGGAGAACCAAATACTATATGTTCTATACCTAATATGGAAGCAACCTCTATAGATTTTAATGTATATTCATATAAATTTTTTCTTTCAATTTCAGAATTAAATAATGAACAATTATTTAATCCAAAATGCAAACTTTGCATAGATACAGCTTGTAGTCCAAAATCTTCCCATTCTTTTTTTAATTTAATATAATTATTGTATTCATCATATAAACCTAAGTTTGATATTTTAAATGGTACTATTTCTATAAATTTTATTTCTTTTTTTGATAAAAAATCATAAATTTTATTTCTATTATCTATATTCCAAGCTAGAGAAGATATACACAATTTCATTATAAAACTCCATTTAATTTAAAAAATGATACTAAATCATCATATATGTTTTTCTCATTATATAAATATTCTTTATCATTTCCCCATTTATTAGCATATATACTTTTCATGTTATAATTATATAATTTGGCATTGTTTGAAATGAATTCCCTATTAAAAATATTTTTCATGATATCTTTTGCTGAAATTGGTGCTGAGCATACATTAAGTATAGGAATATTATATTCTATAGATTTTGATATATCATTATATAAATTATCTAAATTATAAAATTGAAAAGTACTTTCAGGATTAGTAAATTGTAGAGAAGTTTCATTAATATTAAATAATTCTTCCCTTATTTTATCTATTGAATTATTTTTAATTGCACTATTTTTATCAAATACATATCTCTTTTTTTCTGAATCAAAATTATAATATTTTTTTGAAAAAACAATTTTATCTTTTATTGTTTCAAATTTACTTTCTGTAAAAAATGCTGGTTCAGGATTGATTATGTCATAGATAAAATTCTTTTTTAAATTTTTACCAAATAAAGCAGGCAGTCTTATTATATGAGAATGATTAAAAATATTAGAAAATTCATCTTCTGCTATTTTTCTATTTTTCCCGTAATCATAATCACTAATAAAATTATTATTACTTTCATCATATATAACAGGTTGTGGATATACTGCTATAGTTGATATTAAAACAGCTTTCTTAGCTTTTACAGTACTTAATATATTTAGTAATTCTTTAATATTTGATAAATCTTTTTCAGGATTAGTATTAGCAAGCTGCATATCGGCTGGTATTGATGAACAAATTAATAAATCAAATTCTCTATTTTTAATATCATTTATATTTTTTGAATTATATTGAAAATGAAAATCTGATTTTAATAATATATTGCTTCCTACAAAACCTGTATAACCTATTAAACAATTATTCATATACTTTCTCCTTATAGCTTTTTATAATTTTGAAACAGACTTTACTCTAAAATTAGGTTTATTATATAGTTCTTTTTGTATTATACTTAAATATCTTATAATGATGCTGAATATGGCAAATATCATAGTAAAACTGAATGATAAAAACAAAAATGTTGTGGTCCAACCTTCAACAGGTTTATTATTAGATAAATATATAACTAAAGCATATATTCCTGTTACTATGGCAATTATAGCACTTAATAAAGATAATGATGCTGTAAAATTTGAAAAAGCTTCTGAAAATAATAATAGATATACACTTCTTGTTTGTTTTGACATATGATATTTTTTGTCTTTTATTTCACATTTGAATTCATTGTAATTATATCCTATATCACGAATAACATATGATATAGGAGTTGTTTTACTATTATCTTCTGTAATGGCATTTATAACTCTTCTAGTAACTAAGAATACTATATCATATACATTTTTTAATTTATGTTTTGAAAAAGTCGATATTAAATTAATAGTTAGTTTATCTTTTAATCTATAATATTTAGAAGTTAAGAATGAAGAGTCTATACCTTTTTTATTTGATTCATAAAGATTATCTAAATATTCTTCTAATTTATTGATTGATAAATCTTTTATTACAAAAACTATATCTCCTTTTGAAAATTCTAGTCCTGCTCTTATAGAATTATTTTCATCTATATTATTACCTAAATTTAAACATAACACATTATTAGAATTTGGAGCTAGATATTCTTTCATATCTTTTATATTGGAGTCATTTATTAAAATAATAATTTCACTATATTCAAATTTATTTAATATATAATTCTCTAATCTTTGATAATTTTCTTTATTATCTATTTTAGTTATTATAAAACTTGCATAATTTTTATCTTTCATAATAGTACCTCATTTAATTCATATATGGTATTTAATTTTCCACCAAGAATACTAATTAATTTTGGATTTTTATTGTTTTCTGTAATGATAACTGGTCTTGAATCAGATGTTGAAGAAGATTGCATTAGAGCTTTTATAGCAAAAATACTTTCTTTAAATTCTGGTAAAAATTCTGATTTCAAATATTTTTTAGCAAGTTGGAACATATGTACCCAAGCTGTTTCTGGTCTTACTTTACAAAAATTGCAATTATCTAAGAACATTCCACTACATGTTTCTGATTGTTTTTGACATGTAAAAGTTGGTAATTCTTGAAAACAATTTTGATGCGGTGTATATCTTACTGCTGATAGAGAATACATACCATGACTATCAAAAGGCATTATAGAGAAAAATGGACCATCCATCAATGTTATACCAAAACCTTTTAAGCTTTCTGAAGAGTTACATAAAACCATTTCTGCTAATTCGAATTTCATAGATAATGTATTTAAATTAAATATTTTTAATATACTGTTTAAAGAAGCGTAAGAAGTATTAATGACAAAATTAGTTTTTATTGTTTTAGATGAATTTAATGTTAATATCCATAGATCATTATCAATAATTACATCTTTTATATAATCATTATAAATTATAGTAATATTTGATTTTTCTTTTAATTTTTCTAAATAATAATATTTTATTTTTAAAGTATCTATTGTATATTCTTTAGTTTTATAGCATGCATCTACAGTATTTTTATTAAAAAATATATTTTCATTTATTCTTTCATAAGGTATATTAGCATTATCACAAAAATATTCAAAATTATCAGGGGTTGCCATGCCAAATTTTGATGACACTGCATAAATCTTAGTGTAATCTGAAACTATTGAGAATGGAAAATCTTTAATAAATTTATCAAAATAATGGGAGCATTTTATTGCTGTATGCAATGACCTTGGATAATGGTAACCATTATGTAGTCTTGCCTGATTAACATATGAAGCTCTTGAAAATGCTTCTTTATCTTTTTCTATTATCAAAATTTTAGCATTCTTATTTTTATTAGATAAAATATCAGCTGAATAGAGTCCGTAAATACCAGCACCTATTATTATATAATCATACATAGCAATATTCCCTAAAAATTAGTTAAACATAAAAAACCTATGCTGCAATTTGCAACATAGGTTGTAATTTTTGATATTTTGTATTATTATAAATATATATGTAGCCGTTGCATATATTAATCTGCTCTGCTCTGCTCTGCTCTGCTCTGCTCTGCTCTGCGAATTATATTTAAATCTTCTATTTTCAGCTATAGCTCTTCCTATAGCATTCATTATTAATCCTATAGCAAAAGATAATGCTGATAATATTAATAAACATATTGTTAGTATTGCTGTAGGAAATCTATCAACTTTCGATGTTTCAAAATATTCTATAGTTATACTTATTCCAAAAACCATACCTATAATAAATAAAACAGTACTGATTATGTTAAAAAACAATAAAGGTTTTTCTGTCATCATTAAATAAATTATAGTAAATAATATTCTAAATCCATCTCTAAATGTATTAAGTTTTGAATGAGAGCCTTCAGGTCTTTTAAAGTATTTAGCAGGAACTTCACCTACTGGTAAACGCATTTGTAAGGCATATATTGTAAGTTCTGTTTCTATTTCAAAACCTTTTGATGCAGCTGGAAAACTTTTTACAAATCTTTTAGAAAATATTCTATAACCACTAAGCATATCATCAAATTTTTTACCAAATAACATATTAGCAAAACCGGTAAGCATAGCATTTCCAAAAGTATGTCCCTTTCTATGTACATCTTCATTTACAACTTCACGAGAAATGTTTAACATATCAAGTTTTCTATCTAAAAAATATTGTATATGTTTTTTTATTTCGGATATATCATACTGCATATCAGCATCAACCATAATATATATATCAGAATCAATATCTGAGAAAGCTCTTCTTACGACTTCTCCTTTACCTTGATAATTAACTTCTGTCACTATAGCACCTGCTTCTTTAGCTAATTTTATAGAATTATCTTTGCTATTATTATCAAAAACATTTATTTCAGCTTCTGGTAAATACTTTGTAAATTCTTCTATTACTTGTTTAATAGTTATCTCTTCATTATAACAAGGTATTATTACTGATATTTTCATTAATTTTTACCTCTTAATTCTTTAATAAATTTTTTAAATCCACCTCTATCATAAATAAATATTATAAATCCTATTAAAGATACTATACTTATTGGTATTACTGGATAAATATATCTGTATTGATATATATGAACGACTGGAGAAAATATAGAAACTATAAAAGCAGTAGCAAATGCTGAAAAAGAAGTAGAGAAAACAAATACCAATATGTCATTTCTAAATTTTTTATTAAATATAAATAATAAACCTGATGCAAAAAATAGTATTATTGACAATAATACAAATAAAAATACATTTATATTGGGTAATATCTTATTTAATAAATAAAATACTTTGAATTTTAATTCGGTAAAATATATACCCATATTTTCATTATAAAACTTTAATTTTTTTACATCATCTATTGTAATATTTAATAATTCAAATGTTGGATTAGTTAATGGCGGCTCATACCATTCTCTCAATGTTAATACATAAGAATTTATTATTTCATATTTTAAAGTCAAAATAGAAGTTGTAAAATTCCACATATGTCTAATATAGTTAGATGGATATTTTAATATTGATTTTATCCATATTTTTTTTACATCTTTAGAATTACTTAAAATTACTCCTAAAGGATCTGCTAGTAATGGATCTTTATTGTATTGTTCAACTACATCATTAAAATTTTTAGAGTCTGCATACCAATCATCTGGAATAATAGATGAGTCATTTGCAGGAACAATAGCACCAGCTATTTGAAGTAAGTATAACCCTCTCGTTGGATTAGAAATATCTTTTATAAATATTCTTGGAAAAATAAAAAATATTGACATCAAAACTATAGCATTAAACAACATAATCAAAAAAAATGATGCAATATATTTTTTTATATCATTTATATTTTTAGTTTTCAAATAGTCATAAGTAAACCATATTAAAATTGGATAAACTGTTACAATAAAATTATGTCTATGCAGCATGCTAATTATAAGTGATATTAAAGATATAATTTTTAAAAATCTTCTCACATTAATATTTTTAATTTGTAAAACAATGATAGAGAATACTATAGAATATGAAAATAAAACATATAATGTGGCAACACTATCTTTAAGATACTCTATGGAAGAAAAAAATATTTGTGCTAAAAAAGTTATAAGGAATAATAATATAACAAATTTATTTTTATTTTTTATATATGAAGAAATAATTATTAAAAATATAGAACAATATAAAAGCATAGTATTTATAATAAAAAATATGCCCATAGTTAAACCTAATTTATCCATAAGTTTAACATTTAATTCTGTTAAAATAGGCATCCAATTTGCACTATTAAATCCTGTTAAAATTAAAATTATAGAGTATACAGTATCATAGTGCCAATAATATCCTGGATAAAATAACCAAAGTTTAAAAATTATTAAAATAATAGTAATGAATT
>NZ_SRZM01000057.1 GCF_019402445.1 Brachyspira pilosicoli | reverse complement strand
AGTGCGAGGTTTTAGTTTTATATCTTTGTAATATACAATCTAAAATAATATTTATATTTTGTTATACATAAAAAGCTAGACTTTATTAAATGCAGTCTTTTTGGTTCTTTGTGCCAACAAAAGAACTGGGGGGTACGGGGGCTAGTCCCCGCAAAATAAAAATTACAAAATATTTATTCAATCATATATTTCAATCAATATAAAAAAACAAGGGCATACTTTTTCAAGCATACCCTTGTTAATTTATTATTAATATTTATTGATTACAGATTCACTATAGAATTAACTCTCTCGTCAGTAATAGCTTTAGTAGGACATTTAGCTATACTCTCTTCTGTAATAGCATAATCTTCATAATTAACTATAGCTAAATTATTGTCCATTTTCATACCGCCCTCTTTAGTGTTTTTCACACAAATGCTGCATCCAATACAAGCTTTATCGCAAGCCTTTTTAGCAATAGGACCTTTGTCTTTAGATTTACAATATACATGAAACTTTTGAGCTACAGGGTGAATCTCTATAAGCTTCTGCGGACAAGCCTTCACACAAGCATTACAAGATACACATTTATCTTCAACAATCACAGGCATACCAGTTTTTTCATCTTTTATAATAGCTCCAAAATCGCAAGCTTTCATACAATCATAAAAACCAACACAACCATAAGTACAATCCTTGTTTCCTCCAGCCATAACAGCAGAAACACAAGTCTGAGCTCCATTATAAACCTGACTAGATTTAGCTATATCCTTATGTCCATGACAGAATATATAAGCCCTAGTTCTCTCTTTTTGAGGCGGAGTAACCTTACCTAAATATTTAGCAACAGCCTCAGCAGTAGCAGCACCTCCCACAGAACAGCCGTCAACAGGAGCTTCATCAGCAACTAAAGCCTTAGCAAATTGAGCACAACCAGGATAACCGCATCCTCCGCAATTAGCCCCAGGCAGCATTTCTGTAACTTCTGTAACTCTCTCATCAACCTCAACTCTAAAGATTTTAGAAGAAAATATTAATAAAACAGCCAATATCAAAGCTATTAAAGCGGAAGATATTGAAGCCACTAATATAGATGTAACCATTTTTACTATCCTTTAATAAAAATAATCTCAGAAATATCAGATTTTGATGATACCTGAAAAACCATAAAATATAAGTGCTAATATACCAGCAGTAATAAAAGGCATAGCAGGTCCCTTAAAAGCTTCTGGTATGTTTGCAGTAGTTAAACGCTCTCTAATACTAGCCATTATAACCAATGCCAAAGTAAAACCAACACCAGCACCTAAAGCAAATACTATATTTTGTATAAAATTATATTTGTATAAAACACCAAATAAAGCTAAACCCAATACACAGCAGTTGGTAGTGATAAGAGGAAGATAAATACCTAAAGATAAGTACAAACTCTCACTAGTCTTTCTTACTACCATCTCTACAAATTGTACTAAAGCAGCTATTACTATAATAAACAAAATAGTTTGTAAAAACTCAATTTTAAAAGGCACTAATATATAATATTGTATCATCCAGCTAACAGCAGCAGTAAGTACAAGTACAAATGTAACCGCAATACCCATACTCACAGCAGAATCTAATTTGTTAGAAACTCCCAAGAAAGGACAAATTCCTAAAAACTTAGTTAATACAAAATTATTAACTAATACAGTAGCAACAAAAAGAAGTACTAAATTCATAATAATTACCTCACTCTAGCATCTATAGTTCTTTTGATAGCTATTAATACTCCCAAAGTAAAGAAAGCACCAGGAGCTAATATCATCACAATCCAAGGAGTAGTAATTTCGTTGTAAGCATTCAAAGCAAAAGGCATAGCAGATTCAACAAAACCTCTTACAGTTCCAACTATATCAAATCCAAGCCAAGTACCATTACCTAAAATCTCTCTGATAGAACCTAATAATAATAAAGCCATAAAGAAACCTACACCATTACCTAAAGCATCAAAAATACTAGGTATAACACCATTCTTATTAGCAAAAGCCTCTGCTCTTCCTAATATTATACAGTTTACAACGATAAGCGGTATATATGGACCTAATGCCAATGATAAAGTGTAAAACTTAGCCTTCATAACTATATCTGTTAAAGTTACAAAAGCAGCTATTACTACAATGTATCCCATAATTCTTACTTCATTAGCATAAATCTTTTTTACTATAGAAATTAAAGCTGATGAACAAACAAGTACAAATATTGTAGCCACAGACATACCAATGGCATTCATAACACTATTTGTTACTGCTAAACTAGGACACATTCCAAGAATCTGTACGAAAGTAGGATTATTTTTCCATACTCCATCAATAAAGATTTTAGAATTTTTCATAATTAATTTAACCCTGATTTAATTAAGATTATTTTCTATTATTTTAACATATATAAGTATAATTTCAAGCATAAGAAAATAATTTACTAAAATATAATTATGCACTAATTTTTAACAATAATTTTTAAATATTTATAATTATTAACTTTATTTTTTTTATTTTTTAATTATAATATTTTGCATGAAAAATATAGATTTAAACAACATAAAAAGAATAGTTTTCAAATTCGGAACTAATGTATTAAGAAATGATGAAGGATATATTTCTTTAGCTAGAATATATTCTTTTATAGAAGCCATAGCTAAATACAAAAAAATGGGAAAAGAAGTTTTAGTTGTTACATCTGGTGCTGTTGGATTGGGAGCGAAAAAGATTAATGCAACAGATTTAAGCGAGGTATCACTAAAACAAGCATGTGCTGCAATTGGGCAATCACAGCTTATGTCTATTTATGAAGATGGATTTTCAAAGTTTGATATTGTTACAGCACAGATTCTGCTTACAGAAGAAGACTTTTCAAATAGAAGAAGATATTTAAATTTGCGTTCTACTTTAGACACATTATTAAAATATAACGTAATACCTATAATAAATGAAAATGACACTGTTTCAAGCGATGAGCTTAAATTATTATACGATGTTACTCAAATAAGCTTTTCTGATAATGACAAACTCTCTGCATTAGTAGCTAGTGAGCTTGATGCTGATTTGCTTATAATACTTTCTGACATCAATGGTCTTTATGATGATAACCCTAAAACTAATCCAAATGCTAATTTTATACATGAAGTTTTTGAGGTTACAAAAGAAATAGAAAGCTTAGGGCTTGATGCTTCTAAAGGCGGAAGAGGCGGAATGAAAACAAAATTGCAGGCTGCTAAAATTGTTACAAGGTCAGGATGCGGTTTAATTATTGCTAATGGAAAAACTCCAAACATTTTAAATAATATATTCACTACAAAAGAAAAAACTATATTCTACCCTGTAGAAGAAAACAATGAACTCAACACCAAAAAAAGATGGATTGCTTATGCCACAACTATTATAGGAAAGGTTATTGTTAATGCTGGTGCTAAAAAAGCTATAATAGAAAAAGAATCAAGTCTTCTTCCTATTGGCGTAACAAAGGTTGTAAACAATTTTAAGAAAGGCGACATTGTAAGTATTATAGATGAAGACGGTGAAGAGTTTGCAAGAGGTATTATTAATTACAACTCTGAAGATACAATTAAGATAATAGGCAAACATTCTGACTCTATATTAGAGATATTAGGCTACAAGAATTATGATGCTTTAATTACAAGGGACTACATAGTGTTGTTATAATAATATTTTTAAGTTTTTTATTTGCGGGAATTAGCTCCACTATGAAACCTACCCGATAGGTAAAAACTTTGACGAAGTCCGTAGCGAGAATATTGGAAAAGTTGATAAATATATTAATAAAAATATAAAAACTAAATTTTGACAAAATGCATTTTTTCAGTATAATCTAAAATATTGCAAAAATATTACTTTTATTATATAGTATTTAAATTATTAATTATTAAAACTAAGAGGACTTTTTTTATGACAACTAACAGAGAAGAATTAGAAGCTCTTTTATATCAAACTAGATTAAAAATAGAAGATAATCAAAAAGATGAAATGTTAAATAGATTAAATAAAGATTTAGCTTTTATAGAAGAATTATTTGATGTAAATGTTGATAATATAGACCCTTTATATCATGTCATTGATTTGCCTGAATATTTAAGAGAAGATGTTGCAGGAGACACTTTAAAAAATGAAGTGATAATGGATTTATGCAGAAGCGGTGAATATGGCTATATAGTAGTTCCTGCTGTACCTGCTGCTTTAGAAAACAGCGAACACCAAGCTAAAAAATCTAATTAAAAAATAATTTATAACAAGGTTTCAAATACTCATAATGAACTATTCTTATGATGACAGAGAAAGCATAAAAAAAGAAAAGAAAAATGCATTAAAAGCAATATTAAAGCCTTTTATATTTATATATTATAGAAGCAACAATTTACTATATAAAACCATAGCAAGGCTTATTTTAGGTTTTATTATAGCATTTATACTATTTGGAATTATTACGCTTTTTGTACGTTTTGATAAGATGAAAAGTTCAACTATGATGAATACCATTGAACCAAATAAAATGGTTATTACCTCAAAATTAAGATATGCAATTGCAATAAAACCTTTCGTATCAAAACTAACAGGAAAAACTATAGTATTTTCAAGACCTGAGAGGGGCGACATAGTTTTTATAGTTGATCCTAGAAGCAAAAAAGAAAATATTTTTAAAAAGTTTATATCATATACAGTCTATTTTTTCACTTTTGGAAATATTAATATATCCAACACAAGATATTTAGTAAAGAGAGTAATAGGTCTTCCAAATGAAACCATAGAAATAAAAAACAAAACTGTATATATAAATGGAACTGAATTAAATGAGCCTTGGGCAAATATTGGCAAAGATAATAGAATACTCGAAAGCAATATATCTTCAAGGGATAATTTTGGTCCTTATATTATAGGCTATAATGAATATTTTGTATTATCAGACAATAGAGATTATGCTTATGACAGCAGAGATTTTGGCAGTATTCATTTCTCACTCATAGACGGCAAGGTTATATCTTATTAAATAAAATGCTTGAAAAATATTATATAAATGATATAATATCGCAATTAAAAACTGAAAATTATAATTTTTTATAAGGATATATATTTATGAATGCTTTACTAACTTTAGGAATAATCGTTTACTCAATAATTTGTGTATTACTACTTTTACTTATAATAATACAAGGCGGTAAAGCAGAAGGTTTATTTTCTAGTGCACAAGCAAATGTACTTGGAAGCCAAAGAGGAAATGCTCTAACTAAAGCAACTACTATTTTATCTACAATATTTATCGTAGGAGCTTTACTTATATCTATGGCTATAAGCACTCAAAAAACTGCTTTCGACCAAGCAACTACTACTCCTAATATACCAACAACACAGCAAGTGCCAGCAACAAATAATGCTTTGCCAAACACTAATTTAAATACTAATAATTAATTATTTAATTTAAGAATTGAAATATTTAATTATAAAATAAATAATAGAAGAAGTATTTATATATTATCATAAATATACAATGCTTCTTCTATATTATTATTATCATCTATTTTTAATATCTTTTTTTGACCAGAATCTTTAAATCCGTTTTTTATATAAAATCTTTTAGCCTCTTCATTCTTATCAAAAACATAAAGACATAAGTTTTTATACCCATTATCTTTCATATATGATATACAATGATTTAATAATTCACTGCCTATACCAGAACCTTGATAAACTGGGTGAACATATAAAGACATTATCTCTCCGTAGTTTTCTATGTTGTATCTATTATTACCGCAAGATATAGCACCTATAACATTATCATCTAAAAGAGCAATATGCACTTCTCTTGTCTTTGTCTTTATACCCTCAGAAAACTCCTCACACCAATCATCTAAATATATCTTTTTTAAAAAATCTTCTGATACAATATCCTTATAAGATTGCTTCCAACATATAGCATGAAGCTTGCTTATATAAAATACATCATCTATATTAGCTTTTCTTATAATTAAATCCATATTGTTACTCAATTTTTTATTTATTCGTTATAAGCTTCTTCAGCACTCATTAAAAGATCAGTGTCATCTGTATTTTTAACAGGCTTTTCTTCTTCTTTTTTCTCTTCTTTTTGATTTTTATCAACAGCAAGGTTTTTATTTTCTAGATATTCTTCTAATTTTTCTTTAACCTTGTCTACCCCACCCATATTAAGAGCCTCTCTAATCTGTATCTCAAGCTCCATACGCATTTTAGGGTCTGCTGCAAGAAGTTCTCTTACCTTCTCTTTACCCTGTGCAATCTGCTCTCCATTATAGTAGAACCAAGCACCGCTTCTTGTGATGATTTTTGCTTCCATAGCTAAATCTATTAAAAGACCTTCGGAAGATATACCCTTACCGAATATTATCTCTAAATTAACAACTTTAAACGGTGAAGATAATTTATTTTTAACAACTTTTATTTTTACTTTATGACCTATAGTATCATCACCCTTTTTAATCCATTCAGTTCTTCTAATATCAAGCCTTACAGAAGAATAGAATTTCAAAGCCTTACCGCCTGTAGTAGTTTCTGTAGGACCAGCACCATAGCCAGTTGTAGCAATATTTTGTCTTAATTGGTTAATGAATATTACAGCAGTATTAGTATTGCTTATTATAGCAGTAAGTTTTCTCAAAGCATGACTCATAAGTCTAGCCTGTAAAGCAATATGAGCATCTCCTATATCTCCAGCAAGTTCCGCCTTTGAAACTAATGCTGCAACAGAATCCACAACAACAATATCAAAAGCAGTAGAAGATACAACTTTTTCTAATATTTCAAGAGCTTCTTCACCTGAGTTTGGCTGAGAAATATATAAATTGTCAATATCAACACCCAAAGCACTCGCATATACTGGGTCAAGAGCATGTTCAGCATCTATAAAAGCAGCATAACCGCCCGCCTTTTGAGCTTCTGCTATAATGTGTAAAGTAAGTGTAGTTTTACCAGAAGCCTCATGCCCATAAATCTCTATAATTCTACCGCGAGGAACTCCCCCTACTCCTAAAGCATGGTCCAAAGTTAATGCCCCTGTAGAAATAACATCAACATTAACCGTTTTATTGCTTCCAAGCCTCATAAAAGAGCCAGGGCCGTATTTTTTATTTATTTGGTCGGTAATAGCTTCTATTGCTTCGCTTTTACCGTCTTTTTTTACTTCAGCTGTTTCTTTCTTCTTAGTAGCCATATTCTCTCCAAAAAATTATTAACTTAAATATCATTTATAAAATTTATTATATTGTACAAAAATACATTATTTTGTCAAGATATTATTATAAATAAAACTAAAAAATAATTGTTTTATACAAATAAAATTATTTAAAATATAAAATTATAATTTATAATATACGCGATAAAAAGAAAGTTATTTAAGGAAATTAATTTATGAAGAAATTGTTATTATTACTACTATTAAGCATTTTACTCTATAGCTGTAAAGAAACTAATATAGATTATTCTGATAAAAACAACTGGCTTAAAATATCAGAAGATAAAAATAATGAAGTTGATATATTTTATCTATATCCAACAGTATGGTATGGAGAAGGCACTAATAAAGACTTTGTATGCCCTATAGATTTTAAGCCTATGAGAGAAAATGCTACTAATGCATTAATATCTCAAAGCACTGTATTTGAAGAAGTGGGAAACATATATGCTCCTTTTTATAGACAAGCAGATGCTCTATATATATTAGACACAAACAATAATATAAAAAATAAAGAAAAATATTTTAACAACATACCCAAAAAAGATGCGATAGCAGCATTCGATTATTTTATTAAAAATTTCAATAACAATAAACCTTTTATATTAATGGGGCATTCACAAGGTGCTATGATGATAAAAGAAATATTAAAAGACTATTTCAAAACTAATGAAAACTTAAATAATAGATTGGTTGCTGCATATATTATAGGATATTCTGTTACAACAAATGATTTAATAGAAAATCCGCATTTAAGATTTGCGAAAGGAGAATATGATACTGGTGTAATAATTTCTTATGATGTAGAAAGCCCAGAATTTAATGGTTATAACCCTACACTTCTTGAAGGAGCTATAGCTATTAACCCTATTACATGGACATTAGAAGAAGATGAAGCTCCAAAAGAAAAAAGCTTGGGCTCTTGTTTTTTTGCTGGAACTAATTATAACATTGTAAAAAATTTTGCAAGTGCTAAAGTTGACAAAAAAAGAGGCGTTATAAAATGTGATTCTATTAATGCAGATGATTTTTATATTGACGGTATGTTTGAAAAAGGCAATTATCATGTATATGATATAGCATTATACTATAATGACTTAAAAGAAAATGCTAGAAAAAGAGTCGGAGCTTTTTGGAAATAAAAATAAAGGTATATTAAATTAATGGAAAATACAAAACAAGTAGAATTAGGCACTAAACCTGTCGGAAGATTATTATTTAAATTATCAATACCTGCTATATTGGCACAGATTATTAATGTTTTATATAATGTTGTTGATAGAATGTATATAGGACATATTGAAGACATTGGAGCTATTGCTTTAACAGGTGTTGGAGTTACTATGCCTATAATAATGGCAGTATCAGCATTTGCATATCTTATTAGTATGGGGGGTGCTCCACGTGCTTCAATTATGATGGGGAAAAAAAGTTATGATAAAGCAGAAGAAATACTCGGAAACTCTGCTATGGCTTTAATAATTATAGCTATTACAATTACTATATTTTTATTGATATTTGCTAAGCCTCTTCTTATGTTTTTTGGTGCTAGTGAAAATACTATCATTTATGCTTTAAGATATTTGAGAATATATTCTATAGGAACTATATTTGTACAATTGGCGTTGGGGTTAAATGCATTCATTACGGCACAGGGAAAGGCAAAAACTAGCATGTTTACAGTTTTAATAGGTGCAATTTGTAATATAATATTAGACCCTATATTTATATTTGGATTTAATATGAATGTGAGAGGTGCAGCACTAGCTACTATAATATCTCAGGCTGTATCTTGTTTATGGATATTATATTTCATGACTTCTAAAAAAACTTTATTAAAATTAAAAATTAAATACTTAAAAATATCTCCTAATGTAATACTCCCATGTTTAGCATTGGGTTTTTCACCTTTTATTATGCAATTTACAGAGAGTATTTTATTTGTATGTTTTAACACTTCCTTATTTAAATATGGAGGAGATTTGGCTGTTGGTGCTATGACTATATTAAGCAGTATAATGCAATTTTCTTTTCTTCCAATATATGGTCTTACACAAGGCTCTCAGCCTATAATAAGCTATAATTATGGAGCTAATAATATTGACAGAGTAAAGGGCACTTTCAAAATACTTCTTATAAGTAGCATAATATTTTCTACTTTAATGTGGGTAATTTCTATATTTTTTCCATATTTATTTGTTAGAATATTTACAAGCGATGAAACTTTAATTAATTATAGTATTTGGGCTTTAAGGATATATATGGCAAGCTCTCTTATACTTGGAGCTCAAGCAGCATGTCAACAGACTTTTGTAGCTTTGGGTAATGCTAAAATTTCAGCATTTTTGGCAATTTTAAGAAAAGTAATACTATTAATACCTTTAATCTTTATACTTCCAATATTTGTTGAAAATAAGGTTATGGCTGTACTTTTGGCTGAACCTATAGCAGATATTATTGCCGTATTAACTACTGTAACTATGTTCTATATTTTCTTTAAAAAACTTATAAAAAATATTGAAAAAAATGATAAAAAGTTTAGAATAACAACTATTTAATAGATATAGTTTATTTTAAAAAACTAATGACGAAAATATATAAATATGTATTTTTTATAAAATATATTGGAGAGAAGTATGTTTAAAAAATTAAATTTGCAGGTAAAAATTAGTGCCGTTATATTAATTCCATTTTTGCTGATGATTATTGTTTCTGGTGCTATTAATGTAAAATCTGTAAGTACTATCACTAAAGATTTATCATATAAAGTGCTTGAGCAAAGTTCTACAGGCGAAGCTACTATATTACAATTTTTCTTAAGAGAAGAGTTATTATACGCTACAGGTTTACAATATGATGTTGAAACTTTATATAATGACGGAACTAGAACAAGAATAGCATACGAAAATATGATAAGTAATTTTTTAGATAAAATGAATCCAAATGTATGTGGAATGTCTATTACTTTCTTGCCAAATTACATAGATGATGACATAAATTATGTAAATGATCCAAAATATTCTGCTGCCAATGGTCAATTTAGCTATTATATTGCTAGAAGCGGAAATCAAAAAGAATCTAGAGGTTTTACAGCTCAAGAATTAACTGAAGATTACATAACAAAACCATTATCAACAGGAAAGCCTTATATTACGCCTATATATAAGTATTTATTAGTTGGTAATAAAGAAGAATTAATTTTTACTTGGTGTCTACCTATTAGAAATAATGGAAATACTATTGGTGTTATTACTGTAGATATACTAGTTTCTTCTATTAATTCTTTGGTTGCAAATATACAGCCTTTTGAAAATGCAGAAGCTTCTTTATTTGATAGTGATGGAAATATATTATATGATGCTCAAGACACTAATAATGTAGCTAAACAATTGTATGCAGCTTATAATTATTACAAAGAATATAATGTATTGGAAGGAATTAATAAAGGAACAGCAACAAACTTCTCTGCTTATAGTGAAAAATTAAAAAAGAATGTTACATATACATTTGTACCATTAGAACTTACATCAGGACAATATTGGGGATTAAAACTGCTTGTTCCAAACAATGTTATATTTAGAGAAAGCAATAATATAAGAAATAGAATAATTATTATTTCATTAATTATAATGATTGTAGCATTTTTAATTACACCTCTTATAATAAAGAAAAAAGTAAGTAATGTTATTTATCTATTAGCACAGGATATGACTAAACTATCAAATGGAGATATATCTTGGAGTCCTCCAGCACAATTTTTAGCATTAACTGATGAATGGGGAGTCATAGCTAAGGGTATACAAAATACTTTAAATAATCTTAATAGTATAGTAAATACTGTTAAAAACTCTGCTGACCATGTATCTACTGCAGCAAATGAAGTTTTGAGTGGCAACAATGACCTTGCTAGTAGAACAGAAATGCAAGCTTCAAGTTTGGAAGAAACTGCTTCTTCTATGAATGAAATAGCAAGTAATATAAATGAATCTGCCGATGGAGTATTAAAAAGCTCTCAAATGGTTATGGAGGCTAAACAGTATATTAATAAAGTTGGAAACATAGTTAAAGAAAGTGTTATAAAAATGAATGATGTTAATGAAGCTAGCGGTAAAATTATGGATATTACTAAGCTTATAGAAAATATAGCTTTCCAAACAAATATACTTGCTTTGAATGCTTCTGTTGAGGCTGCACGTGCCGGTGAACAAGGAAGAGGATTTGCTGTTGTTGCTAGTGAAGTAAGAAACTTAGCACAGAATGCTCAAGAATCTGTAAAAAATATTACTAATCTTATTAATGACAGTAATGATAAAGTTACTTTGGCTACTGAAAGTGTAAAAGAATCTCAAAGTATATTTATAGAGTTAGAAGAGAAAATGGATAAAGCAGCTGACATTATGCAAAAAATAAATAATGCCGCACAAGAACAAAAAAGAGGCGTAGAACAAATAAACTTAGCTATTATGGAAATGGATAGCTCTGTACAAAAAAATGCTGCTTTAGTAGAAGAGGCTACTGCTGCTTCACAATCTCTATTAGAAGAGTCTAGAGATTTAACAAAATCTATTGAATATTTCAAACTTAGAGAAGAAGAATAATTTAGTAAAATAAATTTATTAAAATTAAAAGGGTATGTTTATAATATTAAACATGCCCTTTTGTTATATTTATATATAAATACCTTTCAAAACGCACGCTTAATAATCTTTTATATATAAATAAAAATTCTAACTTTTATGTTATTTTGTATTTTTGATTTACTC
>NZ_SRZM01000056.1 GCF_019402445.1 Brachyspira pilosicoli | reverse complement strand
GCTTCAAATATATAAATATTATCTATATCATATAATGAAATAATTTTAAATAGTCTAATCACATAATCATTATCATCATCTTTTTGAAAGTATTTTTCTACTATTTTAGAGTATACAGATTTATCATTTGATATATTATTTTTATTTATTTTAAAGTTTATAACATCTGTTTGTTTTAATACATATTGTTTAATATCTTCTTGATTTTCTTCAAATATATAATCAATATAATATTCTATCTTTTTCATAATATTAAACGGCTTATTATTAGTCTATTATAACTGTAACTTTACAATTTCTAATAGCCTCTTTTAGTTTTTTGGCACTTAATATAATACTAGCATCTTCATTTCCTATCACCAAATCACTAGCGAATTTTCCTCTAGTACTCCAAGCTACTATATTATATGGTTTTTTGCCTGTAATATTTGTAGATATTTGATTAGTTAAAAATGAGTTTGTAGAATATTTAATATATCCATTAGTAGAAGCAATTTTCTTGTCTATATAAGCAATATCATAAATAGCATCGCCATTTTCATTATATATTGTAGGAAATAAGGAAGGTTTAAATCCTATTCCTCTAGCATCTATCACAAGCCCATCATAATCAGTGCCAGCATCAATATATGTTACTATTGGTGTAGGTTTGTAAGTATTCATATTTTGTATAAAGTTTGACATTAACTGATTAGTGATAATATCTAAAGCCATTAATACTTTAACGCTTGTTCTGCTAGGGTAGGATACGCCTAAAAGTCTTGCATTATTAACAAAGTCCATAACATCTTCTCTTAATTTAGCATTTTCTTCTATGATGTTATAAACTGTATAATCGCCATTAACTATAATATTACCTAAAGTCTGATAAAGAGTTCTAAAAGTTTCTTCTTCTGCCTGTTCTTGAAGTATTAATAATGCCTCTGGGTGTAAAACTTTATCGGTAAGAATATCAGCAGTAGCATCAGCATATATTGTATATGTTGTATAATCTACTCTTCCTATACCTGTATTTATTAATATATTATTATCTCCAACATTGGAAGTAGATTGTGCAAATAGAAGTATGTTTATACTTATAAATAATAAGATAACTTTGATATTCATTATACTCTCCAATATACTGCAAATATTTTCGGTTTATATAAAAAATACTTAAAGACATTTTTATTATTCATCATTATATAATTTTTGTAAATAGTTAGATACATTTATTTTATTATTATATTTTAACACTTCATGAGCTTTTAATCCAATTGAGTTTCTGCTTTTATAATCTATATCATTATAAATTAAATATCTAGCCATTTCTATTTTTGTAACATAAAATATAGCATTCTGTCCCCAATCATCTTTTTCATTAATATCCACTTTTGCTTTTTCTACTAAATATTTCACCAAGTCTAAATTCTCACTTTCAACAGCATACATCAATATATTTTTACCTAAAATATCTCTTTGGTTAATATTGCTTTTTTCTTTTATGAGTAATTGCACAGACATAATATTTCCTTTTTCTGCGGCAGTAAGCAGTGCTGTTTTTCCTTTATTGTCTATAGCATTTACATCTGCATTATTTTCTATAAGAAGATTTAATATATATGGATAGTCTGCAGCCAATATTAAAGCATTTTCACCATTTGAGTTTGTAGCATTTATTTCTCCTTTTTTATCTATTATATAATCAACTAAATCATAATATCCTATTGATGAAGCTTGCATTAAAATAGTATTGCCGTTTGTGTTTGTGGCATTAATATCTCCGCCTTTGTCAATATAGTTTTGAAGATTAATTATTGTATCTTTTATTTTGTATGAAGGGTTTATATAGTCAAATATAGTTGGTTTTGTAGGAGTATTTGTTTTTTTATATTCTACATGCTCTTCTTTATCATTTGTGTAGTATTCTTTATATTCGTTTGTATCAAAATCATCTGGCAAGAGATAATCAAATTCTTGAGCGTATAAACAAGCACTTAAACAAAATAATAATATTATTCTTTTCAAATTTATTTCCTAATAAAAAAGTTTATATCAAAACAAGTATATTTTGTCATATAAGTTTATTTTATTCAACTTTTTCCCGTAGCAAAAAGTTGCAAAAAGTACAAATATTTAGGCTTATATATATAAAATATATATTAAGTGTAGGATAAAATCTGAATTTTAGATTAAAAATGCAGTTGTTTTGTTTCTTTTATACTAATACAGAAAGCTACCTATTCGGTAAAAAGTGTTAGTAGGAATATAGCCCCCACAAAATAATAAAAATATAAAACTTAAATTTTGACAAAATTAAAAATTGTTAGTATGCAAAAATATAATTATTTTAATTTTTCTAATTCTCTTATCATAAGCTCCAAATCTTCTATTACTTTCATTTCTTCTTTTTGATTTCTTAATATATATGCAGGGTGATATGTTGCAATTACAGGTATGTTGTTATAATAATGAATATTGTTTCTCACTTTTCCAAAAGGAGTTTTTAAATCAAAATCTACAAGGTTAGAAAATCCATGTCTACCTAATGCACATATAATCTTTGGATTTAATATTTCAAGCTGCTTTGTAAAGAACTCTCTGCAATTATCTTTCTCTTCTAAAAGAGGGTCTCTGTTTTCAGGCGGACGGCATTTTAAAGCATTCATAATATAGTAGTTAGAAATGTTTAGCTTCTCAATCCACTTGTCTAATAATTTACCAGCTCTCCCCACAAATGGAAAACCTAATCTATCCTCATCAGCACCCGGAGCTTCTCCTACAAATACTATATCAGGTTTTTCATCTCCCCTTCCAAATACCACATTTTTGCGACTATTGCATAAAGCTTCACATTTCATGCATTTAGTGATAGTTTGATATAGTTTCTTTAACTCTTCATTTTTTATTTCTGTATTTTTTATTTCCATCTGTACTCCGTTAGTTTTTTTGAGATGTTTATTTTTTATTATTATCTTTTTATTTTTATCACAGTGAATAGTATCAAAAAATTTTATTTTGTTTGTATTTAAGAGATATTGTTCTATTTTTGTCATATTTATATTAGTTATATAATGGGCTTTTTGTAAAACCCATTATTATAATTTTTTATTATTTTTTTGTAATTTCCATGCTCCAATTAGGTCCGCTATATACTTTATATCTTTCAGAGAAATTACCCATATTAATAGCTACAGAAAAATTAAGCTCAGAATTAAAATAAGCCATATTTTCGTTTTCAGGCACATCACCAAAAGTATTTACAAGCTTAACGTCTCCAGTCCATACAAGCTCAGTATAATTATATATTTTTACATTGAGAGTATCTCCCATATTAATTCCATTATCAAGCATTAATTTACGAGGAAGTGATGACCATACATTGCCATATTGAATATCAAGCACAGGTATATTAGCATAAAAAACTCCATTCTCATATTTAGCTTTTTGATATTCAATTTTTGTTATATTAGTTCCTAAAGATTGACCAACCTCTTCAAAAGCAATTTGCTTAGAGGCAAGTTTAGCTCCAGTATAAACATAAACATCTCTTCCATGGAATGTATATGATTCAGATGAGTTTGTAAGTCTATTTTTAGCCTCATCAATTTCTCTTACTTCTTCTATACCTAAAGACTCTGCAACAAAAGTTAAAGTACCATTATCTGGAGTAACAAAATAATAATTATTTTTAGTCTTCATTACAACTGATTTTCTATCAGTGCCGACACCCGGGTCTACAACACTAACAAATACAGTGCCTTCAGGCCAATACCTAGCAGTTTGATCAAGTCTTAAAGCAGCCTCCCATATATTGTATGCAGGTATTTCATGTGTAAGGTCATAAACTTTTAAATCTTTATCTACACTAAGAGCAACACCATACATACTTGCTACAGCATTATCCTTTCTGCCAAAGTCTGTTTGAATTGCAAGAGGAGATTTATTATTAATATTGTTTTGATTAGTGCAAGATATTACAAAAAATATTACTAATATTGATATAATAATCTTTTTCATTTTTCTACCTTAAAATAAAATAATTTTTAAATGTTGTATTTAAATAAAATGTTTTAATTATATTGAATTATTTTTTAAATATATTTATTTTACTAATAATTTATTATCAAATTACTAACAAAAAATTAAGGGTATAAGAAAAAAACTTACACCCTTAAAAAATCTTGTTTATTTAGCTTTAGCATTAAGAGCATCTTTTTGTCTTTTGATTCTTCTTAAAGCTCTTTTGCGTTTCACTACTTTTCTATGTTGTTTTCCCACAGTATATATCTCCTTTAATTTTTATTATATTTTACCATTTGAACCTAATACATTCATTATTTTATGAATATAAAGTTTTTTCATTTCATCACGAGCAGGTCCTAAATATTTTCTAGGGTCAAATTCTTTAGGGTCATCATGGAATACTTTTCTAATAGCAGCAGTCATAGCAAGTCTTGAATCGCTGTCGATATTGATTTTACAAACTGCACTCTTAGAAGCTTCTCTTAATTGCTCTTCAGGAATACCTATAGCATCATCAAGTTTACCGCCATTTTCATTAATCATTTTAACATATTCTTGAGGTACGCTTGAAGAACCATGAAGTACAATAGGAAATCCTGGAATCTTTTTCTCAATTTCTTTAAGAATGTCTAATCTTATTTGAGGGTTTTGACCTGGTTTGAATTTATAAGCACCATGGCTAGTACCAATAGATATAGCAAGTGAATCAACACCTGTTTTTTTAACGAAATCTTCTACTTCTTCAGGTTGAGTATAAGTATGATGTTCAGCTACAACATCATCTTCTACACCAGCAAGTACGCCTAATTCTCCTTCAACAGTAACATCATATTTATGAGCATACTCAACAACGCTTCTAGTAATTTCTACGTTTTTGTTGTAATCATAATGGCTTCCGTCTATCATAACAGAAGAGAAACCATATTCAATACAGCTTTTGCAAAGTTCTAAGCTATCACCATGGTCAAGGTGTAATACTATAGGTACATTAACACCCAATTCTTTAGCATATTCCACAGCTCCTTGAGCCATATATCTTAATAATGTTTGATTAGCATATTTTCTAGCACCAGAAGATACTTGAATAATAACAGGGCTTTTAGTTTCTACACAAGCCTGTACTATAGCCTGAAGTTGTTCCATATTATTAAAGTTAAATGCTGGAATAGCATAACCGCCGCTAATAGCTTTTTTAAAAAGGTCTCTACTATTAACAAGACCTAAGTCGGCAAATTTAACCATATTTCACTCCAATTTTATAAAATATATTTTAATGATATAACAAAAATAATAATTTTTCAAGTAAATATATGCTTTTTATATTTTGGTATAAAGTTTTATATACAGCCCCGCCCTTTATGTTTTTTTGAATATTTTTATAAAGTTTTATTTTTTTATATTTATTGCCTAATTAAAAATCTTAGCACCCACCCAAGCTTTGATTTGATTTAATGCCAACTTACCGCACGGTGGATAAATTTATAAATATGATAGAGTTTATATTTTTAAAATTATTTATGTGTTTTGCTTGGTTTACCGTGCGGAAATATAGAC
>NZ_SRZM01000055.1 GCF_019402445.1 Brachyspira pilosicoli | reverse complement strand
TGCTCTAAAAGAAGAATTAGATTTTTTTAGTTATTTATCTGAAATTGATTTATCTGATATTTATAATAATTTAGCAGAATTAGAAACAAAAAAAATTGATTTCTATAATATATACACTACTCATATAAAAGAAATTAGCAAAAAAGGATACGGCATATTTTATAATAATAATATGTTTACACTTGATGAAAAAAACAACATAACAAAAGCAGAACATCAAGATAAACAAGATATAAAGCAGTTATATGGCTATAAAAGAGAAAGAGAGAAAGTAATACAAAACACTAAGGCGTTATTGGAAGGCAAAAAAGCCAATAACATACTTCTTTATGGAGATGCTGGCACTGGTAAAAGCAGCACTATAAAAGCAGTTGCAAATATGTTTAGAGATGAAGGTTTAAGGCTTATTGAAGTTAAAAAAAGTCAATTATCATTTATACCAGATATAATACAAAAATTAAGTTTAAGCCCTCTTAAATTTATAATATTTATAGACGATTTAACTTTTTCTTCAAATGATGATAGTTTCTCATATTTAAAAGCAGTGCTTGAAGGCGGAGTAAACTCTTTTCCTCAAAATATAGTAGTTTATGTAACTTCAAATTATAGACATTTAATAAAAGAAAACTTTAATGATAGAACAGGCGATGAGATACATGTTGAAGACACTATTCAGCAGATAATGAGTTTAACAAACAGATTCGGTATAGTTATAACCTTCCAAAGACCAGATAGGGATTTATTTATAGATATAGTACTATCATATGCAAAAGACAATAATATACAAATAGATAAAGAAGAGCTTATAAAACAAGCAGAAAGCTATGCAATAAGAAGTGCAGGAAGAAGCCCTAGGGTAGCAAAGCAGTTTATAGAATCTATATCATTATAGATTTTTATTTTCTTTTTGGAAACTGTAATGGCTCAGTACCTTTATACTTATAAACAAACAGAGTTCCATTATCACCAATTAAATCAGCATTATTATTAAGATATTGCATATATTCATCAACAGTGTCTTTAGGTTTGGATAATGTACCAATTCTATCTAAAACTACATATAGATTAGTTGATTTATTATTCTGATTCCAAACCATATCAGGAAAATACGCAACTGCAATATCTCTGTACATATAATTATCATCTGCATATACACCTATAATGCTCAATTCTTTACCTTGAGAATGTTCTAATAATGCCTTAGCAACTGTTTTCATACCTCCTATACTTCTAGGCTCTTCATAATTTTTTACATACGTAGTTATCTGCAAAACCATCACTATTACATTGATAAACAACAAAGAAGAAATTGTATATAGCCATTTATTGTTAGTTAAGAATTTATCCTTTTTTTGGAATACAAATAATATTATAGGAATATAAGAAATAGCAAAAGCATTATATAAATAATGGAAAGTTCCAGGTTTAGATTTAGCTAATATATTAAAAATTATTGTAACAGGAACATAAAGTAAAAATATTCTAAATAATTCTAATAATGTTTTTTCTATATTTGAATTAGGTTTATATTTTCTATTAAAGGCAAAGTATACGCCTCTTATTATACAATAGAAAGAAAAACCAATACTAATAAATAAAAATAATAGACCTAATATCATAATAGGATATGATAACCAATAATTTATACTTCCATATAAACTGTTTCCGTAAAAAACAGACATCTCATTTGTTGGAAATAATGTTATAGCATGCATTTGAGGAAAAGGTAATTTCCAAAGGGATGATCTTACAGAAAATATTAAATTAGTATTATTAAATCCATTTTGTATTTCAGATATTAAATATGGCAAATACTCTAAAAAAGATATAACAACCCCTATAACCCAATAAACAACATATTTTAAAGTTCTTTTAAACTTAATAAGTAAATATATAATTATTGTTGGTATCATAGAGAAAAAAGTAACAAAATGCCCTTGTGCCATTATTGCTAGTATTGGGAATATAAGTACAGCTGATGCTTTAACAATATTATCATTTTCATCTTCAATATACTCATAAAGAAAAATTAAAAATAAAAAGCTAAACAATAAAGTTACATTTGGATTCCAAAAATCTGTAGTGGCCATTACAAAATAACCATTACATAAAATTAGAGGCGTAATAAAAGAAAAAATCATCAAACCAAATTTTTTATAAAACCAAAAAAGAAATATAGATATTATTATCAAACTAAATATAAGATTAATTATTTTAGCTCCTAATAAGTTTTCAGAGGCTAATTTGTAAAATAAAGTATAAAATATATAATAAGCTCCGCCTGGTACTCTTGGAGTTGTAAGCTCATCATTAACTACTTGACTCGCAATAAATCTTGCAGAAGTAGTGGGAAGTTTACCGCTTTCATACCATTTCTTCATATCATAAAAATGCTGTGATTGGTCTATTCTAGTAAGTCTTTTAGGTATAGTATAATAGTCTAGAAAAATATTTGCTGCTATTGAAACTAGTATAAGCGTAACAGGTATTATTATATATTTATTGAGCATAGAAAATACTCCATTCATTAGTATTATTAAATAATTTCAGATATTATATACAATTTATAATTATTTTCAATATATTAATTAGGAAACTTAATTGGTAAATTTCCTGTATATTTATATAAAAATAATCTATTATTACTGCTAATAACATAAGCGTTTGAATTAAGATACTCTATATTTTTATTAACATTAATAATGTTATAATTATAAGAACTTATTTTATCAAATAAAATATATACATTTTCAGAATGAGAGTTCTCATTGATATAGTAATTAGTATAGAAAAATGAAGAAATATCTCTATATTCATTTTTATGTTCACCAATATACATATTTACAATAGCAATATCTCCATATTTATTTGATTCATTATGAAGCACCTCATAAAATTTTTCTATATTAGAAACATTATAAGGTCTTTCATACCCATAAATATATCTTATCATCTGTATAGATACCATAAAAGTATTTAATAAAAAATAAATATATACAATATTTTTAAGCTTTTTATTATTTAATATTCTATCATAATTTTTTGTAAAGAAAAATATAATTGGAAGAAAAGAAAAAGCAAAAACACAATTCAAATAGTATAATGGACCAGATTTCATTTTTAAAACTACAAGTATAATAATATTAACTATTACAAATAAAAAAAGAAATCTCAAAATGTATATTAAATTTTTTTCCTGAATTGATTTAGCTTCATATCTTATATTCAAAGAATAATATAAAGAAAGACAAAAACACATTGCAGAAAATAACAAATTGATTATTAAAAACAAAATTCCTATAGTAAAAAAAGGATTCACAAACCAAAAATGTACCATAGCATTAAATCTTCCTCCGTAAAATATAGACATTTCATTAGTAGAAAAAATAATTAATGCATGAAGCGGAGGAAAATCTAATCTTTTATAAGAATCTATTCCATTAAAAATCATTTTTGTATTTATAAAACCGTTATTTATTTCTTCTATTAAATAAGGTAAATATAGAAGAAACGATACAAACACTCCTAATAAAAACAATAAAATATAGTTTTTTGTTTTTTTTAAATTTATAATTAAATATATAATTAAAGTAGGTACTAAATAAAGAAATGCATTAATATGAGTTTGAGACATAATAGCTAAAACAGGAAAAATAAAAACAGATGATAATCTCACATATATCTCTTTATAATCAGAAATGTATTCCACTAAAAGAATTAAAAATATAAAACTAAAGACTAAAGTATAATTAGGATTCCAATAATCAACCATTGATGATAATAAAAAAGAATTGGATAGCAATATTAATGTTATTATGTTAAATACTAGAATATTAAATCTCTTATAAATCCAAAATAAGAATAGCAATATTATAGCTAAATTAAATATATAATTAATTACTTTACTTATAAACCAATTATTATTTGATAATTTATAAAACATAGAATATAATACATAATAAGTTCCACCTGGAATTTTAGGGGTAGTGTTATATTCATCAACTATCGAAGTAGCAGAAAATCTGGCTCCTTTAGTTGGAATTTTATCAGCATCACAATATACTTTCATATCATGAAAATGCTGAAATTGATCGAACATAACCGATTTATTTTGTAAGAAATAAATACTGCAAAAAATAAAAATTACAACACTATATAAAAATATAATTAGTGCGGTGCGGTGCGGTGCGGTGCGGTGCGGTGCGGTGCGGTGCGGTGCGGTGCGGTGCGGTGCGGTGCGGTTACGCATATATACTCCGATTATAAATTAAAAAAATAAAATTTGCAAATAATCATACCAAATGACACGCACAATAATGTCCGTTTTCAACTTCTCTAAACTCCGGAGCTTTCTCAGCACAAATAGCCTCTGCCTTAGGACATCTAGTTCTAAACTTACAGCCTGAAGGAGGATTGATTGGAGAAGGTATCTCCCCAGAAAGTATTATACGCTGCTTAGTTTTAGCAATAGAAGGCTCTGATATTGGTATTGCTGAAATTAAAGATTGAGTATAAGGGTGTAGAGATTTTGTGTATAACGATTCACTGTCTGTAAGCTCAACAATATTACCCAAATACATAACTGCTATTCTTTTGGATATTTGACGAACCACTGCTAAATCATGAGCAATAAAAAGATAAGTAAGCTTCATATCTTGCTGCATATCATAAAGCATATTTATAATCTGAGCCTGAATAGAAACATCTAAAGCAGATACTGGCTCATCACAAACTATAAACTCTGGATCAACAGCCAAAGCACGAGCTATACCTATACGTTGTCTTTGACCACCAGAAAATTCATGCGGATATCTCTGTGCCTGTTCCGCATTAAGTCCAACAAGTTTAAGAAGATTTATTACCTTCTCTCTTCTCTCTGCTTTTGTAGAATAAAGTTTATGTACATCAAGAGCTTCGCCTATTATATCCTCAACTGTCATACGAGGGTTAAGTGAAGCATAAGGGTCTTGGAAAATAATTTGCATTCTTTTAGCATACTGTCTGTAATTATTTTCATTAACTTCTTCGCCATTAAAAAATATCTTTCCGCTTGTAGGTTTATATAGATGAAGTAAAGTTCTTCCAAGTGTAGTTTTACCGCTTCCAGATTCTCCTACAAGTCCAAAAGTTTCACCTTTGTTTATTGTAAAAGATACTCCATCAACGGCCTTTACTGTTTGTATATTCCTTCCAAACAAACCGCCCTTTATTTTAAAATGTTGTTTCAAGTCTTGTATTTCTATTAAAGGTGCCATAATTTTTCCTTTTATTTTCTATAATTAATTAGGCATTTGATGAAGCCAGCAAGCAGAAAAATGCCCTTTCTCAAACTCAGTTCTAGGAGGTTTATTATCTATACAAACCTTCATACATTCTTCGCATCTTGTGCTAAAAGGACAACCTGCTTTCATATTAAGTAAATCTATAGGAGTTCCCTCTATAGGTATAAGTCTATCTTGCTTAATATCAATACGAGGTAAAGATTTAAGAAGCCCCAAAGTATAAGGGTGCTTAGGTCTTTCAAATATATCAAAAACTGTTCCTCTCTCTACTATACCGCCTCCATACATTACTATAATATCATCAGCCATATCAGCAACAATCCCAAAGTCATGCGTAATTAGTATAACTGCCATTTGTATTTTTTTCTGTATATCTTTTATAAGCTCAAGTATCTGTGCCTGTATGGTAACATCAAGTGCAGTTGTAGGCTCATCAGCAATAAGTATTTTAGGGTCTCCTGCAAGTGCCATAGCTATCATTATACGCTGACGCATACCACCTGAAAGTTCATGCGGATATTGTTTTATTCTTCTTCTTGGTTCATTAATACCAACCAATGTTAAAAGCTCTACTATTCTTTCTATAGCATCTGTTGTGCTTATTTTTTTATGAGTAGTTAAAGCCTCCATAAGCTGATTGCCTATAGTATATACTGGATTTAAACAAGTCATAGGGTCTTGGAAAATCATTGATATAGAATCGCCCCTTATTTTCTTTTTTTCATGCTCTGAAAGTTTAATCAAATCAGTACCTTCAAAAAGTATCTCTCCATTTATAATTTTACCAGGCTCTTCAATAAGCCCCATAATAGAATAAGCAGAAACACTCTTTCCGCTTCCAGACTCCCCTACTATTCCTAACACTTTAGATTTATCTAATTTATAAGAAATATTATTAACAGCCTTAACCTCTCCAAGCGGTGTAAAAAAAGATACGCTTAAATTCTTAACTTCTAATAAACTTTCCATTAAATACCACCTTTATAGCTTTTTATCTGTTTTTCATTCTAGGGTCTAAAGCATCTCTAAGTCCATCACCCACCAAATTAAAACAAAGTATTATTATACTTATTAAAGCAGCAGGAAAAAGAAGCTGATAAGGATAAGAATAAACCCCGCTAACAGCATTTGAAGTTAAAGAGCCAAGCGAAACCATAGGAGCACTTACCCCTAACCCCAAGAAACTTAAAAAAGCCTCAACAAATATAGCATTAGGTATCTGAACCATAGCTGATACTATTATAGCCCCCATAGCATTAGGTATTAAATGCTTAAAAATTATTCTGCTATGCGGAGTACCCAAAGCCCTAGCAGCAGTTACAAACTCTTGATTTTTTAATGCTAAAATTTGTCCCCTAGTCATTCTAGCCATATTAGTCCAATAAAGCAAAGATATAACTATAAATATACTAAAAAGTCCAGGTCCCAAAAGACCAATACCTCTTAAAGATTCACTTTGTAAAAATAATTTATCCATAGGAGCTTTAAGCACTACAGACAATAATACAACAATTAAAAGTGTAGGCACAGCACTAATAATATCTACTATACGCATCATAATATTATCAAGCATACCTCCAAAATATCCAGATATAGAACCATAAACTATACCTATTATTACAACCAAAGTAGCAGACACTATACCTATTAGAAGAGATATTCTAGCCCCTATCATACAGCGAACAAGCAAATCCCTTCCCAAAGTATCGGTACCGAATGGGTGTTCTAATGTAGGCAAACTATTTTCTACACCTCTATTTATTTGTGCATATTCATATTCTGATACTATAGGTATAAATATAGAAAGAAGCGTTATAATGCCTATTATTATAATAGAAACTAAAGCTACTTTATTTTTTTTAAATCTTCTATATGCATCTTGCCAATAAGTTACACTCTCTCTTTTTACCTCGGCAGCAGCCTTTTCTTCTTCGCTTGCCTTTACAAATAATGATTTATCTAAACTATTTTCCATTTATTATTCCTTCTTTATTAATCTTGAATCTTTATTCTAGGGTCTATAATACCATAAGATAAATCAACTAAGAAATTCATTGCTATTAAAAAAGCACCATAAAATATAGTAACTCCTAATATTGTAGGATAATCTCTCTGTGTTATGCTTTCAACAAAGTATCTTCCAAGACCAGGTATATTAAAGATTTTCTCTACAACAAAAGAACCAGTAAGTATAGCAGCAGCAAGAGGTCCTATATATGTAACAATTGGTATAATAGCATTTCTTAAAGCATGCTTAAATATAATAATACTTCTTGATATACCCTTTGCCCTAGCTGTTTTTATATAATCTTGGTGAATAACATCAAGCATAGAACTTCTCATAAGTCTAGCCATAAAACTAAGTGAACTAAATGATAAAGCAAAACCAGGCATTAAATATTGCTTGAAAGAATCAAAACCATAAGCAGGAAGTATTTTTAATTTAACAGAAAAAATAATTATAGAAACAGTAGCAACAACAAAACTAGGTACCGCTATACCCAAAGTAGCTGCCACCATCACAGCCCTATCTATTGCTTTACCCTGTCTAAGAGCGGCAATTATACCAAATAACACTCCTATAGTAGTGGAGATAAACATACTAAATATTCCAAGCCTAAAAGATACGGGAAAAGCTCTTACTATAGTACCAGATACAGATTGACCTATTTTAGTAAGAGAAGTACCTAAATCTCCTTTAATTGCATTTTTAAGATAATTTGCATATTGAACTACAAGAGGCTTATCTAAACCATATTTTTTATTTAAATTTTCTAAAGCAACTTTACTAAGCGGCTTCTCTCCAACAAATGGTCCTCCTGGTACAGTATGCATTAAGAAAAAAGTGATAGTTACTATAACAAACAAAGTTAAAACAGATATAAACAGTCTCTTTAAAACATAATCAAGCATAAAGCATACCCCAAAATTAATAATTAATTATACAATTATTAAAGATATGCAATTATATAATAAAAATATTCTTTCGTCAATTATAAAAACTGAATAAAATTACATGTAATTAAAATCATGCATATTCTATATCTATTAGAGATCTTAATGCACTTTTAGCCTCACTTAAAAATCTCTGACTAGGATCAACTTTATAATTTTCACCTATCTTAAATACTTCAGTACCGCTTTCTGATTTGAGTTTTAAGAAAATAGTATAATCACCAGGGTTTGATGATATAGCGTTTTGCAAGCATAATAAATCCATATCATCAAATATATTTTTATTAACATAAAGAGCTAATTGTTTTTTTCCTGTATTAGTATTTTTTATAATATTATTACTATTTTCTTTTTTTACTGCAGCTACTTCTTTAGGACTTTCATTAGATGGCTTAGGTATTTTATTTTCTGTTACTAAAGTTTCTGCATTATCTCTTTTTATCTCTCTTTTTACTTCTTTTAAAACATTCTTTTTATCATTAAGAACGCCGTCTAAATCTTTTATATCTATTATATTATTATATATTTTACCAGAAAACTTATTCTTATCTCTTTTACCTCTTATTAGTATGCCCATATTTTCATCAAGCAAATCTCTATATTTATCTGTTTTTGTTGTAATATAGAAAGTACTCTCTGTAAATAAATCCATAACTTTTAATATAAGCATAGGAGTATTTTTCTTTGTAGTTCCTTCTGATATATTCATTAAAATTGCAGGTATAGAAAACTCATATTTATCTTCAAGTTCTTCTAATTCAAGCAAATTATTAAAATACTTATAATCAATCTTTGTAATATATCTTGCAAAAGGATGATATCTTAAAGAAAAACCTAAAACCTCTTTTTCATTTTCCATTAAAATATTATTAGCATATTCAACTTGTTTTTCTATCACCAAAGAAGCACTTCCTGTATCATCTTCAGACATAGAATCAAAAAGCATAGTCTGACCAGATAATGTTTCTTTTTGATAATTAGAAGCATGAGCAAGTATTGCATCAAGCGAAGAGAGTAATGCACTTTCAGTGTGTCCGAACTCAGAGAAAGCACCGCATTTTATAAGCGTTTCATAAACCTTTCTATTAACCAAATGAACATCAACTCTTTTTACAAAATCTTCTAAATTCTTAAACTGTCCATTATTTTCTCTCTCTTCTTGTATAGCCAAAGCCGCTTGAAGCCCTACACCTTTAACAGCATGTAAAGCATATACTATCTTTCCATTCTTTTGAGAGAATAAAGCATCACTTTCAAAAACGCTCGCACTAACAACTTCTATATTTTTTTGTTTAATTTCGTTTAAGTATAATGCTATCTTATCAGTATCAGCTATCACAGTATTAAGCAAAGCTACATAATATTCCATTGGATAATGAGCTTTTATATATGCCTCTTGATAAGCTATTAAAGCATAACAAACAGAGTGAGATTTATTAAAACCATATTCAGCAAAACCTTTCATTGTATCAAAAAGATAATTTAACAGCTCTTCATCATACCCTCTTTCAAGTCCGCCGCTAATAAACTTCTCTCTCATAGAGTTCATTTTCTCTACGATTTTTTTACCCATAGCCTTTCTTAAGTCATCTGCTTCGGCGGCAGTGAAACCTCCTATAGCTCTGCTTATAGCCATAATCTGCTCTTGATATATTAATACTCCCTGACTTTCTTTAAGTATAGGCTCTAAATCAGGGTGTTTATATACAATCTCTTTTCTTTTGTTTTTTCTGTCGGCATAATCTTTATCCATTCCAGATTTTAAAGGACCAGGACGGAATAATGCCACACTTGAAACTAAGTCATCAAAAGCTGTAGGCTGAATATTTAATAGCATCTGACGCATACCAGGACTTTCAAACTGGAAAACTCCTCCTGTATCAGCATGTCTAAATATTTTATAAACAGCTTCATCGTCTAAAGGTATTTTATCTATATCTATTTCTTTGCCGTATCTTTCTTTAATATCTTTTATAGCATCTTTTATAAGTCTTAAGTTTTTAATACCCAAGAAGTCCATCTTTATAAGACCCGCACTTTCAACATAAGTCATCTCATATTGACAAGCTCTTGTACCTGTTTTAGAGTCTTGATAAACAGGAGCTAAATCAGCTATAGGATGAGATGATATAATCACACCAGCAGCATGAAGCCCAACATTGCGAACCAATCCGTCAAGCCTCATAGATATCTCATACATATTTTTAAGCTCTCTACTATTATCAATCTCTTTTCTAAACTCAGCACAATCAGGGTGGTCATATATATCTACAACCCTTTTAATATCATCAGGTATGCTTTTAGCAAGTCTATCAGCAGTAGCCAAATCTATACCCATAACACGGCAAACATCTCTTATAACAGAACGTCCCCCCAAAGCACCAAAAGTGGCAATCTGAGAAACATTGTCTTTACCGTATTTTTTTGTTACATAATCTATTACAACTTCTCTCTTATCATCTTGGAAGTCAACATCTATATCGGGCATGCTCTTTCTTTCAGGATTTAAAAATCTCTCAAAAAGCAAATTATAATCTAAAGGGTTAACCTTTGTAATTCCGCTAGCAAATGCAACTATTGAACCTGCAGCACTACCCCTACCAGGACCAACAGCAACATCATGATTTCTTGCATAGTTAATAAAGTCTTGAACTACCAAAAAATATCCTTCAAAACCCATCTTAGCTATAACACCCAACTCCATATCAAGCCTTTCCATAGCCTCTTTTGGAATATCGTTATTATAATGCTTATTAAGCCCCTCTATACACATTTTTCTTAATGCTGTAGTTTCTGTCTCGCCATTAGGAAGCTCATAATTTGGCATATAATAAGTTTTTGTCATTATATTTAAATCTTTGCACTGCTCTGCTATTTTTACCGTATTTTCAAAAGCCTTAGGAAGCTTTGCAAAAGATTTTTTCATCTCTTCTTCAGTCTTTAAATGAAACTCATTGCTTGGAAACTTATATCTTCTCGGAGAATCTAAAGTAGCTTTAGTTTGTATAGCAAGAAGTATCTCATGAGCCTTAGCATCTTCTTTTAATACATAGTGCACATCATTTGTAACTACTAATTCTATATTTTCATTTTTTGCAACTTTATATAAATCACTATTTAAAGTCTTTTCCTCTGCCAAACCATGGTCCTGAAGTTCTATATAAAAATCTTCTCCAAATATAGATTTATAATACCTCGCTAATTGCAAAGCCTGCTTATAATCTTTTTTTCTTAATGCTATAGGAATCTCTCCGCCCATACAAGCAGATAAACAAATTAATCCTTTATTATATTTTTCTATTAATTCATGATCTACCCTTGGTCTATAATAAAATCCTTCAGTATATCCATGAGTTACCAATTTACATAAATTGTTATAACCCTCTTTATCTTTAGCAAGAAGCACCAAATGCATAGCACTTTTTTCTTCGGAGTTATCTAATTTTTTGTCAAATCTTGTCTTTGGAGCAACATATACTTCGCATCCTATAATGGGTATAATTCCTTTATCTTTAGCCTCAGAGAAAAACTCCATAGCTCCAAACATATTACCATGGTCTGTCATAGCTATAGCAGGCATATCTAATTCTTTTGCCCTATCTATTAAACCAGGTATTAGTCTTTTGGTTTTATCTGTTTTAGAATATAATGATTTAATACGAGCAGCACCATCAAGTATAGAATACTGAGTATGTACATGTAAGTGAACGAATGACATAAAATTATACCCCTAATTTTCTAAACCCTATTTTATACTCAATTATGTTAAATATCAAGTTAAAAAGCGATTTAAAAACAATATTATAATACACTATAAATATTTACGGTAAAAAAACCTAAAAATTAAATCCAAATATAATAAATTTCAAATAACATCAATGATAGTATAATAAAAAAAGTATTTTAGCTATTGACATTTTTTATTAAATATGCTATTATACTTAAACAATTAAAGATAAAAAAATATTCCGAGATAGCTCAGTCGGTAGAGCAGGTGACTGTTAATCACCGGGTCGCAGGTTCGAGCCCTGTTCTCGGAGCATTATTTAAGCCCTATGTTTAATGGGGCTTTTTTATTGCAAAAAATTAATTATATATAAAAAATAATATAAAAATATAACTCAAGAATTTATCTTAAAAACAACTATAGAACAATCATCATCAGGACTCCTATAATCTAAATACTCATAAAAATCCTTTTTAATAGTTTCTACAATAGTTTCAGAACTATATTCACTATTACTTATAAACATATCTTTTAATCTATCTATTCCATATACATCATATTTATTTTTTGACTTTGAAGCCTCAATAATACCATCTGTAAAAAATAAAAATACATCTCCATTATTAAGCTCAATATCTTCTTCATGAAAATACGCTGTAGGAAATAGCCCTATTATTGTACCGCCATTTCTATATTCTTTAATGGAATTATTACGTATAGCAAGCAAAGGAGTATGAGATGCATTCGAATAAGTTAGAACTCTATTTCTTAAATCTAATTTAGCAACTATCATAGTAGAATAATATCCGCTTGGCATCATATTAATTAAAGTATCATTTATATCATGAAGTAAATCTCTAACACTTGTAAAACTTTTAGATAAATCCCTAAATGCAGTCTTTATTACAGCCGTTATTATAGCAGCATCTACACCATGTCCGCTAACATCTGATATAATAAAAAGTATCTCATTACTATCATCATTTAAATAAACATAATCAAAAAAATCTCCCCCTATTATTTCAACAGGATTATAAAAGGAATAAGAAGATAAATACTCATTATTTGGCATTTTCTTAGGAAGCATAAAACTCTGTATCTTTTTGGCATTTTTCATATCTTTTTTATACTTCTTTCTCATATTATCCAATACATCATATCTTCCTAATATGTACATATTTTTTTCTTTTAATTTTTTTATAGCACTTTGATAATCATATAATATACTACTAGTGATTTTTGAAAGTCTATATGTAACTCCATTATTTTGAGTTTCCATTATTTCTTTATAATTACTTATAGAACTATTTAAATAAAAATATACTATAGAAAAAGAAATTGAAAAAATTAAAAAGAGTACAAGTAAAACTATAAATACAATTTTTGTATCGTAATAAACTATTGAAGCAATATTTAATATAAGAAACAGCAAAAAAAATGCTAGCGATGCTATTTTCAATAAAATTAAAACTTTTTGTTTCATAATGATAGTTTTCCATTATTATAAAACAAAAAATAATTATTTGCAAATTATGCAAAATTATATAAATTAATAAAACTAATAATTTTTATTTTAAAATTTATTTAAAATTTTTATCTATAAGCTTTTCATATGTTCCATTAGTCATTATTACAGATATACCTTCATTAATCTTATCCAAAATTAAAGTATCTTCTTTTCTCACAGCAATAGCATAATCTTCTTGAACAGCATCACTTTCTACTAATTTAATCCCATCATTATATTTAGCAAAATTTTTGCAAGGCTCTTTATCAAATACAATAGCATCAATTTTATCTTCTGACAAAGCAAGTACCGCACCAGCTCCAGTATCAAATTTATGAGTATTAACTCCTTCTGTTTCTGTCATAATAATATCACCCGTAGTACCAATAACAACACCAACATCTTTTCCAATCAAATTATCGAAATTAGTAATACTATCATTTTTCTCATTAACTAACATAACCTGACTAGATACATAATAAGTCTTAGAAAAATTAACAAACTTTTTTCTCTCCTCTGTAACAGTCATTCCCGCAATAATAGCATCTATTTTTTTAGTTTGCAAAGCAGGTAAAAGACCATCAAATTTCATAGCTATAATCTCAATATTAAGCCCAGAAACCTTAGCTATTTCATTCATTATATCATAATCAAATCCCTTTATCTCATTTCCTTCAAAATAACCAAAAGGAGGAAAATCAGCATCAATTCCAACAATCAAAATATCTTCTTTTGATGCCTCTTTATTATCACTATTATTGTTATTTCCACAAGAAAAAATTAATAAGCTAAAACATAAAAATAAAAAATATATTTTTTTCATTATAAAACCCCAATTATTACTACAAACAATAATACTATAAACAGTTAAAAAGTCAAGTGTTATTTTTTAAATATAAAAAATACAGCTAATATCAAACATAAAAAACCAATAAAATGATTAATTCTTAAAGTTTCTGTTTTGAAAAATACAACTGTAAATATTGTGAATATTGTTAAAGTAATAACTTCCTGCATAACTTTTAATTGCATAAGAGAAAAAGGTCCTCCATTTCCATTAAAACCAATTCTGTTAGCAGGCACTTGAAAGCAGTATTCAAATAAAGCAATACCCCAGCTAATTAATATAACAAAAGGAAGAGATAATTTAGCAAAACCTTTCATCTCACTAAATTTTAAATGCCCATACCAAGCTATAGTCATAAATGTATTTGATAAAATAAGTAGTATTATAGTAGTTATGCCTTTCATAATTTTTAATCTCCTGTATTTATTATGATTTATTAAAATTATTAAAAAAGAAATATTTATTTTACTAACTTAAAAGTTTAATATTAATTTTAGGATTTAAAGCATAATGCTGTTCTATTTTCTTTTTTGTATCATCTATTAAAGATAATACATCAGAAGCTTTAGACATATTGGTAGAGCAATTATCAATATACACGCATTCATTAACTATATAATTTGGAAATCTTTTATGCCATCTCATAGTACCTGCCTTCATATCAAGTCCACCAACTCTCTCAACCATCTCATAAGCTTTTATATTATCAAAGTCTTCAAACACAGGACCAATATTAGCTTCCATTGGGGCAACAGAGCCTCTTATATATCTAAACCATTCTATTCTATTATCTATACTTTCAGGAGAATCTTTCTCTAATCTTAAAGTAGCAGATAAAATAATCATATTGTCTTTAATTTCTCTGCTTGAAGATAAATATTCATTTTTAGATATATCTTTTATAATCATCAAATCTTGATAAAGCACAGTTAAAGTTTCTACAATATTCATAAATGACATACCAAAAGATTCAAGCTCTCCATAAATAGCAGACTCTATTCTGCTATTAACTAAAGCTACAAACTCTAAACCAGATAAATTTCTAATACGTGCCTCATGCGAAAGTCTCTCCAAAATAGCAGAACTATTAGCTTTTAATACACAATCATCTAAAAACTCAAAATCTTCAAAACTTCCTTCCATAGATATAATAACCCCATCATATCCATCATCAGATACAAGGAATTTATTTTTATCTTTTATCACAAAATATTTTATATTATTTTTATTTAAAAACACAAGTAAAGACAAAAGTTCATCTATATTCTTTACTGTAACATATAAATCTACTATTCCCCCCACACTAAAACTAGTACATTCTTTAAACGGACGATTTTTATTGTATGTAAACTTATTTTCTTGTAAAAAATCTTCAAGAGCCTGATAATTTTTTTGCATAATCGTTACTAACCTTTACTATATTACCAGCCCCCAAAGTAATTATTATATCTCCGTCTTTTTTTATTTTTTCTAATTCTGGTAATATATCTTCTATATTTTTTATATATTTTATATTATTATTTTTTACTATTTTGCATATAGTCTCACCGCTAATTCCAGCAATAGGACTTTCTCCTGCCGCATATATATCGGTAATTATTAAATTATCAGCATCTAAAAAAGCATCTTCAAAATCATTTAAAAGCAACTGAGTTCTGCTGTATCTATGAGGCTGAAATATAGCTATAATTCTTCTATCTTTATAAGCATTTCTAAGCGAAGACAATGTAGCTTTTATTTCTGTAGGGTGATGTCCATAATCATCAAACAATGTTACCTCTTTATCATATAATTTATTTAATCTTCTGCCTACACCTTCAAAGCTTTGAAGTGCTTTTTTTATAGTATCAGTATCTATATCCAAATGATATGCTACAGCGATTGAAGCTAAAGAGTTAAGTACATTATGCTCCCCTATTAAAGGAAGTTCAAACTCTCCTAAAAACTTATCTTTATAATAAGCTTTAAAATATGTTTTAAACTCTTCTGTTTTGATAGAGCTTTTATCAACATAAAAATCATATTCATTAGAAAAGCCGTAAGAATAATATTTTTTACTTACACTTTTAGCCAAATCTTTTACAACATCATTTTCAAAACAAAGAAAAGAACAGCCGTAGAAAGGCACTTTATTAATAAAATCTAAAAAAGCAAGTCTTAATTTTTCAACATTGCCATAATAATCCAAATGATCATTATCTATATTTGTAACAACACTAAATACAGGTGAAAGTCTTAAAAAACTTCCGTCACTCTCATCTGCCTCGCAAACCATATATTCACTACTTAAATTACAATAAGCATTGCTCTTAAGATTAAAATGATTTCCGCCTATTATACATATAGGGTTTAATTTAGCTTCTATCATTATTTGACTTATTAAAGAAGTGGTAGTAGTTTTACCATGAGAGCCTGATATTGCTATGCCTTGTTTTAAACGCATAATTTCCGCAAGCATCTCCCCTCTTGGTATTACAATAATATTTTTCTTTTTAGCTGATATTATCTCTTCATTAGTAGGGCTTATTGCAGAAGAGCTAACAACTGCTGTAACATCATCTTCTACATTGCTTTCTTTATGACCATAATAAACTTTTATGCCGCAGTCTTCAAGCGACTGAGTTTTTGGAGTTTTAGCTAAATCGCTTCCTGTAATAGTAAATTCATCTATAGAATTAAGAACCAATGCTATAGCACTCATTCCTATTCCGCCTATTCCTATAAAATGTATCTTCTCTTTCTTTTTTGTAAACATTTACACATATCCATAAAATTTTTTATCTTTATAAAACAAAAAAAATAATTTTTAGTTAAAATTACATAAAAATTGTAATCAATTAATATTAATTTTCTTTATAATATTTGTGGTAGAATACCCATTTACGAAATCTATTAATACGGTCTGTTTAGCATATTCTCTGCCAACAACCTCTTCTATTTTATAATCTCCGCCCTTCACCAAAATATCAGGTTTTATAAATTTAATTAATTCTAAAGGGGTGTCTTCATCAAAAATAACAACATAATCAATACATTCTAAAGCAGATAATACTATAGCCCTATCAGTTTCATTATTTATTGGTCTGCTACTGCCTTTTAACCTTCTCACAGAGTCATCACTATTTAACCCAAGTATAAGTATATCACCAAGCTCTTTTGCCTTTTGCAAATACTCTACATGTCCCCTATGAATAATATCAAAACAACCATTAGTAAATACTATTCTTTTTGTCTCTCTTTCTTTTAATACATTTTTTAATTCTTCTAAATTATTAAGTATTTTTTTCATATATCAATAAAGTATTAATAATAAAGTTATTTTGAAATTTTGACATTAATTATAACACAAAAATAATTAATAACAATCATAAATAATTTAAATTAATTATATTTTTTTTAATTATTAGCTCTTTTTTTTGAAACAAAAAACACTATAAAACCAAACAGCAAATATAAAGCAGAAGTAATAATTGCAGTAATTAAATTATCCATAGTAGAGCCAATAGCTAAAACAGTATTTAAAATAGGCACAACCAAAAGCCCTGTAACAGACATTAATGAAAAGCCTAAAGAAAACTCACTTAAAGCAGGACTTTTATAATCAGGGTCGCATATTTTAAGAAGCGTCATGCCAGTGATAAGCACCCCTGTTAAAGTACCCCAAGAGATTATAGCCCTCTCAAAAGTATAATCATCTTTAAATAATATTTTAGTAAAATAAAATACTATTAAATATGTAAACACAAAACCAAGTACGCACATAACAATTATAGGAGCCATATAAGTCATAACAGCCTTTATAGGTAAGCTTGTTATAGCTGATACTATAGCAAAGTCGCTTAAAGTACCCATTATTTTAGCCTTTACTTTAGAATCTACACACCAAGATAATTTTAGTTTTTTTATAGCGAAGTTTAATGCAAACATTATTATCATAGCATAAGTCCAAACAGGCAAAACATTAAGCCCCTGTATACCTACTCTTTTTATAAATCCTAATACAATATAAGCAACAGCACATACGCTAAATATAATAGCAAGATGAAAAGTTATAGTTTCTATTGAACTACTGAAAAAAGTCTCTCTTCCCAAACTAGCCTGCTTAGATATATCATTATTATAACCAACCTTTGTAGGGTCTTCACTTGATATTTTTTT
>NZ_SRZM01000054.1 GCF_019402445.1 Brachyspira pilosicoli | reverse complement strand
CTTCCTTCGGTCGCCCTGAAGGACTCCCTTTGGTCGCAAAAAGAAGTGTGGGTGTTGTGGCAAAGCTCCAATTATAAATTTAAAATACTAAAAAATTAAACAGTATGACTATTTATTAATTTAGTTTTGAAACAAGTATAATATAACTAATTATTAAAGAATATATCATCAGGTTTTAAGCCTTCATTATTAGCAATTTCTCTATCAGCACCAAGCTCTATAAGTAAATTATAAGCCTCAGCCTTGTTGTTAGCAGCAGCATAATAAAGAGCAGTCCATCCATCATTGTCTTTAGCATTAATATCAACATGAAGCCTTTTTACTAAATAACTAATTACTTTAATATTATCATAAACAACAGCCATCTGTAAAGGAGTTACATTTTTTTTAGTTTTGCTATTAACTAAACTTTTATTTTTGCTTACTAAACTACTAATTATACGAACATTTCCAAAAGCAGCTGCATATAAAAAACTATTCCAACCCTCTTCATCATAAGTATTAATATTAGCATTTTTTTTAATGAGCCTGTTTACTATTCTGCTATCTCCATTGCTTTTGAATATAGCATAAAGTAAAGGAGTAGCCCCTCCTATATAAACAGCCTCTCTACTAAAATTGTCTAATGCTGTATAATATCCGTTTGGAAGAGTTGCCTCTAGATTAATATTCTCGCAGTCAAGCAATACATCAACCGCTTTTATGTTTTTATTTCTTATAGCAAAATGTAAAGCACTAAGTCCATATCCATCTTCAGCATTAACATTAGCACCATTTTCTATACTCTTTTTCAACTTCTTTATATCATTATCTCTTATAGCCTCAAATAATTCCCTATCAATATCACTCAATTTATTATACTTCATCATCACAAGCTCTCTAAGCCTAGTTGAAGGATACATACCATTATTATCTGTAATCTGAGTATTAGCTCCCAATTTTATAAGAAGCCTATAAGATTCAATGCTTTGAGAATTAGCAGCATGATAAAGAGCTGTCCAACCATCAATATCACGCGAATTAATGTCAATATTAAAATTAGTGCATATATATTCTATAACCTCATAATTATTATGACTGCTCGCTATATGAAGTATATTAACTCTAAACTCTGTTTCGCTATTAATTAAGCTTGGATATTTATCTGATATCAATTTTAAAATATCAATATCAGAAAAAGCAGCAGCATACATAATGCTATTATAATTTTTATCATCTCTATCTTTTAAATATGAAGTATCTAGATTATCTATAAAGAATTTAATAATATCTTTTTTATCATTATAAATAGCATAAAGTAAAGGAGTAGCCCCCTCTAAATTGTTTTCATAATCTTTTGGAAGCCTAGATTTTAAGCTTTGTATATCATTTTCTAATACATATTTTATATAGTTAATATCATTATCTTCTATAGCATTAAATATTTTATTTACATAATAATCATCAGCATGCAAATTAGAAAATACTATAATAATAAACAAAATAAATATTTTTTTAATCATTTTAATATCCATCAATTAAAAAGTAGTAGTAGTTTGATTATCTCTCAAATCTGTAATAGTAGAATTGAGGTCATATTCTCTTCTAGGAAGTCCAGCATTAGGGAAATCAGTAAGAGTAAATTCAATCCAAAACTCCTTATTCCAATAAGAACCTTTAACAGAACCGCTAGCAATATCTGAAGGAAGAGCAGAAGGGGATATAGAAAAAGTAGCTCTTAATTGCCAGCCATCTAATTCATGCCATACACTAGTATTTATAGAACTTAATTTAAATAAACTATCTATCCTTTTTTGGGAATCTCTAAAATTAAAAGAATCAACAATATCCCAGAAAGGATTAACCCAAGTTTCATTTTCTTTTTCAGCATAAGATTTTATATATCTATAAGCTCTATCATTTCTACTTGTTGTAGAGAAACTAAAAGTAAATTGTTCTAATATTTTTAATTCAAATCCAAGCGAAAAAGCAACTGAGTTATATTTATAATTAATAAAATCATGTTTATATGTTATATCAAAAAAGAATCTAAAATCATTCTTATAACCATCAAAGAATTTCTTTTTATTATTTCTTACTAATATCCAATCAGTAAGATTATCTATAGGAATAGGTACATGAATAAGAGTATTTATGGCATTTTGAGTAAAGTTTGTACCGAGTAGGTTTTTAGATAAATCATAAGAAATATATGAAGAATCATAATATAATCTAGTAGAGCCCCCTACTTCAGTTGTTAAAAATCTATTAGTATTATGTATAAGCTCATAATTTTTAGTTTGTGCATTATATGTTGGTATGAGGTCATAACCAGTTCTAATGCTTCCTCTAATATCCCAATTTAAATTAGGTATAAAAAACACACTATAACCAGTACCGCCTACATTTAAACTTGTATTTATACTATGAGTGCTAAAATCTCCGCTTTGATTTTCATTAGTATATGCTGCATCTTTTTGTTTAAATCTATAACCAATACTATATGATGTATCCCAGCTTACAGATGGGGAGAAATAATTATCAAGTTTGTATGGTAATATAGAATTAGGTAAAAAGACAGAAAGGTTCATAGTACTAGCCAAACCCAAATATGTATTATCTCTATCATAAATTAAATCTTCAGATTTCGGATTAACACTTTTTTGATAGGCATAGTCAATATTAAAATTAGGAGTAAATCTCATAAATAAATTAGTAAAACTTCTAGATAATCCACCATTTAATTGTAGATTATTTCTTTCAGCCAATTTTTCATTTAATTGTTCGTTAAGATTAGGGTTATCATAGAATGCTATACCTTCAGAAGTTTTATAATCTATAGTATGAGAATAGTTCATACTAATATTATAATTAATATTGAAATTAGGGAAATAATAAGAAGTTTCATCACCAAAAACTGAACTATAACTTGCAGATAAAGAAGGTAAAACTAATCTGCTTGGTTTAGGCATATAATAGTCAAAATTAGTATTATAATTTACAGATAAGTTTCTTACAGCAGTAAGATTCCATTCAGCACCTGCCCTCAGATTAACACCATATATACTACTGTTAACATATACAGAGTTTTCTATATAACTTTCAGGATATGAATCTCCTATATCGCTTAAATTTCCTGTAATAGCTGTAAATAATGATAATATATCTAAAGCTCCTCTTTGATTATAAAAATCAGACTTAAAATATAAATCACTATTTAAATTTAATTTACCAGTAAGATAAGCATTAATATTTTCTCCGCTATATAATTGTATAGTATGGTCATATTGAAACTTATATCTAGGTACAAATTTACCAGGCTTACCACCAGTAAAATAGTTAACATATCTAGTACCAAAACCAATACTAGAAGATATATAAGAATCAAGTAAATAGTATTGCCTTCCCAAAGCAAACATAGCATCTAAAGATAAATTATGATATTGACTAGTATATCTAATTTCATCTCCAATAAGAAAACCTAGTTTTTGATAAGCATCGAATCTTATTCTATGGCTAACTCCATACAAATTAAAAGTTTTACTGTTTTGCATATAAACACCTTCTCTCAAACTCTGACCGAAAGTGCTTATAATACCAGTACCAACATTGTTTTGAATAAATAAAGGAAAGTAAAATACAGGCTGCCTTCCAACCCTATATATACTATTAAATATTAATACCTTTTTTGTATCCCATAAATAAACTCTTGATGCCAAAAAGTCATGTGCTACAGGAGTGAGCCTAGAAAAACTTACACTACTGTCATTGGCAAAAAAATCGGGGTCATTAAACTTTATTATATTACCTTGAAGCGTAAAACTTTGGAATTTAGTATTACCATTGTATAAAATCCCCTTCTTATCATCTTTATTAAGCATAAACCATTCGCCATTTAAAACACTATCTCCAGATTCAACTTTTAAATTACCAGAAGCAAATACCTCCCCCGTTTTTAAACTATAAACAACCCTATCAGCAGTCATAACATTATTATACATCTTAAGTTGCACATTTCCGTATAATGCTATTAATTCTTCACCTGCCTCATCTATCTTATACCTTTCAACATAATCAGCACTTTTAAACTCTATCTGACCGCCGCCTGTATTGATACTAGCACGTGCTACATTCTTGATATTATCTTCGCCTGTGATTTTTATAACATCTACATTAACTTGTCTTTTGATAATTCTTGCTCTTAAACTAGACTCATCATCATAAGGGTAAATCTCTATACCGTAATTTCTAGCATATTCTGTTAAAACATAATATGGAGTAAAATTAACAATATTAATAAAAGAAACAGGATTCCTTTTAGCATCAAATTGATTTATTTGCATTAATACGTTTTCATTTGTTCTAATATTATTATTATCTTGATTATTATCTTGTGCATATAAGTATGCATTAAATATTATTAAAGATAATAGTAATATCAAGACTCGCATTATTGCCTCTTAAAAATCACATTTATCTTTTTTTAAGAAAATTTTATTTTAAAGAAATTACGTTTTCCTACTTTTAATATACCCTCTTTATTTATATTAGAGTTTATATCCGTAATCTTTTCATTATCTAATGTAACACTGCCCTGAGAAATTAATCTTTTTAAATTAGACTTACTTTCATTTTTCATGCATACAGATAAAACATTTAAAACATTATCCTCTTTATTTATAACAACTTCTTCTATTTCATCTGGTACACCTTTAGAGCTAAATATTCTTTTAAACTCCTCTTCAGCATTATTAGCATCATCTTCTGTATGATATAATTTTACTATCTCTTTGGCAAGAATAGACTTAATATTTCTAGGATTCTCGCCTTCTTCCATAGCCTTTTTATAATTTCTTATATCATTCATAGGTATATCTGTAACTAATTCCATATATTTAAGAATTAAACCATCAGGTATGCTCATAGCCTTACCATACATATCTTTAGGACTGTCATAAACACCTATATAGTTGCCTAAAGATTTACTCATCTTCTCAACACCATCTAAACCTTCAAGCAAAGGCACTGTTAAAACTGCCTGAGGAGATAGTCCGTATTCTTTCATTAGGGTTCTTCCAACAAGTAAGTTAAACTTCTGGTCATTACCTCCAAGCTCAACATCGCATTCTAAAGAAACAGAATCATAACCCTGTGCCAATGGATATAAAAACTCCATTATGCTTATAGGCTGACCATTTTTATATCTTTTAGAAAAATCATCTCTCTCTATCATCTGTGCTACTGTATATCTTGAAGTAAGCCCAAGTACATCAGCAAAACTCATCTTACCAAGCCATTTAGAGTTAAACTCAACTATAGTTTTTTCAGGGTCCAAAATTTTAAAAACTTGCTGTTTATAAGTTTCAGCATTTCTTAATACATCTTCTTCGCTTAATCTAGGACGTGTTTTTGTTTTACCAGATGGGTCTCCTATTCTTCCTGTAAAATCTCCTATAAGAAATATCACTTTATGTCCAAGTAATTGAAAATGTCTCATCTTTCTTAAAAGTACAGTGTGTCCTAAGTGTATATCTGGAGCTGTTGGGTCGAAGCCTGCTTTTACTGTTAATTTTTTTCCGCTTTTTAGTTTTTCTTTTATCTCTTCCAAGCCTATTATTTCGCTTGCTCCTCTTGTAATTAATTCTATAGATTCTTCTAAAGTGTATTGTTTCTCTTCCATACTAATATCAACCCTTATAAAATTTAAAATATATGAATCTATAATAATGTAAATTTTAATTAAAGTCAATTATTTAAAAAAATCTAAAATATATTATAATAATAATAAATCAAAAAAACATGAGGATAAGATAAATGGAAAATCAGGTTAATAGTGTAAATGTAGAAACAGCAGTTCAATTAATAAAAACAAATAAAGACTTACAATTATTAGATATTAGAGGTCCATATGAGGTAAAAGCTACTGGATTTATAGAAGGAAGCATGCTTTTAGACCCTAGCGACCGTCAAATTATAGAGACAATCGAAAACTTAGACAGAGATAAAGAATATTTATTATATTGTGCAAGCGGAGGACGTTCTTTTGCTGTATCGCAATATATGTTAAAAAAAGGATTCAAGCATTTAAATAACCTTATGAATGCTGGATATATAGAACTATCTATTGCTTTAGAAAATAGTAAATAATTTAATTTACACTATTGCAATAAACTTTAACTTATAATATAATAATTTAGATAGTTTAGAATAATTTAATTTTTTGGAGATAAATCAATGAAAAAAAATATACATCCAGAATACTATGAAACTGATGTAAATTGTGCATGCGGTGCTAATTTCAAAATACATTCAGTTCAAAAAACTTTACACGTTGACATTTGTCATAATTGTCACCCTTTCTTTACTGGTAAACAAAAAATATTGGATACTGCTGGTAGAGTTGATAAATTCAAAAAACGTTATGGCTTAAAAAAATAATATTTAATCAATAAATATAAAAAACATTTAAGTCTATAAAGTATTATATCTGTATTATATACTTTGTAGACTTTATTTATTGATAAAGGTAGTTTATGGACAGCGACGGCGTTTACAAAAGAGTAAATATCAACAAAGTAATATCTCAAATATTAAAAACCAACCCTAACATAACAGAAGCTAAAGCAAATGAATTAGCATACAAAATGATAAAAGAACTTAATAAAAAAGTTTCTTCGATGGTAGCTGATTTTGAAAACGGCGAAGGCGACTTTATGGCTTGTTATTTCGAATCTATAGAAAAGCAATAAATCCATTAAGATATAATAAAATAAAAAGTATAAATATTTCAGTGTTATTCAGAATATATATTGTATTTTTGATTATAATTAAATACTATCTCACTCAAATGCAGTCTTTTTGGTTCTTTTGGTCACAAAAAGAAC
>NZ_SRZM01000053.1 GCF_019402445.1 Brachyspira pilosicoli | reverse complement strand
ATCTTAGTAATGTTCTTAGATGAAGATGTTAGAATGTACAGAGGATTTTAATTTTATATGTCTAAATTAAATTTGCAAGAAATAGCTGATAGATGTGGGTATACTAAAATTGGCAAACATAAAAAATTATTAGATGATTTAGAATCTAATATTATAGATAATCTGATTTTAAAATATATAGAAAAATCATTATTATCACATTGGAAAAGTGCTATTGAAAATATTATATTACAAAATAGACAATCTGGTTTTAAAGAATATTTAAAAGAAAAAGAAAATCAAGGTGATATAATAAATAATAGAGATTCTAGAATATTAAATATAGCTTTATATAAAATTTTTATAAAAGAAAAGGAGATTAGCAGTTATGGTTTTTTATCTCCGGATGAAGAACCTTATGTAGATATAATAATTATAAATAAAAATATGACAATTCCTGAAAAAAGATGCGTTGTAGCACATGAATTAGCTCATATTATAGTTGAAAGAATATTAAAAGAAAAAAATGTAGGTATAAATTGGGATATTGTAGATGAGGAAGAATTGATGGATATAATTATGTGTTATATATTATATGATAAGTCAAATTTTTATAAAGACAATAAATTAAAAGATTTTATTGTAAATGGAGTTTCTGAATTTAAGAACTTGAGAGAATCTATAATTAAAAAATATGGAAATTAATTTTAGAATAAAAAATTAAAAGGCTTGGTATTAATTACTAAGCCTTTTTATTTTAAATTATAACTACTTATATATTTTATAAACATTATCAAAGAGATTAGGTTTTTTGCTTAATCTCTTTTTTATTTTTTGTATTAAAAAATCTGAGTCAAAAATTATAAAAACTATAATAATTATCAAAACTACAAAATTATAAAACTATAAAAAAGGAGAATTCTATATGCAAGAAAACAAAGTAAAAAAATATAAAATTCTTGGAGATAGTTTTAAACAATATATAGCTGTTTCCAAAAATACTTTCTCAGAAACTAAAACTAATAAGATTACTGAAAAGAATGTAGAAGAGATTATATCTTCATTTGAAAAGAAGAATGTAGAAGTGTTTGTTTATATGGGTCATAAAGAGGAGGAAGAGAGAGCTGCTATTGGTAAGGTATTGAAGTTAGAAAAAGATAATGAAGCTGTTGGAATATACGCCACTATAGAATGGTTCGATGAAAGCATTACTGAGAAAAAATCATTTTATCCTTCTATAGAGATGGTTGGAAAAAAAGTTAAAGAGGATGATGAGTTTATTTATTGGGAGAATTGTGAGATTAAGGCCATTGCTGCTGTTGAATATCCTGCAAGTAAGAGTGTTGATTTATTATGTGCAAGCGGAGTTATTGAAGTTAATGAAGAGTATATAAATAACATTAAAAACATTTTAAATAAACTTAATGATGAGTCAACAAAAGAAAAAGCAAAAGAAGAGTTTTTAAATATATTTAGAAATGATGAAGTATTTCAAAATATGATAATAGATTTACTTTTAGAGAAGTTTAAGATTTCAGAAAAGAGTTTATCAAAATCAAATTTATCTGCTATCACTTATGGTGATTGGTGTAATGAATATGCAGAAAGTCAAAATGCAGTAAGATGCTCTTCAAAGTCTGAGAGTGATACTTATGTGAAGGCTAAAAAACTTTTTAAGGCTGGTTTGAGCAAAGAAGAAATAATGTCTATAGTGAGAGATGATTTAGTTCCTATAGGAGTAGGAGGTTATGAGAGAGTTAGTTTATCAGCTATGGGCAAAAACAAGTATGAAGAGATTTCAAGGATGTTTAAATGAAATGGTCTAGCTGCCACGCCACCACTTCTTTTTATGACAGAAGAGAGTACATACTACCTGTAGCAAAAAATCAAAAAGGCTGCATTTCAAGCTCAAAAATAGGTATTACCTTAGATTTTATACATATTCCAAATATATAAAGCTAAAGAACTTGCACTTTTTG
>NZ_SRZM01000052.1 GCF_019402445.1 Brachyspira pilosicoli | reverse complement strand
CGCACAGCGAAGGCGGGAAAAAGTTGAATAGAATAAAAAATATATTAATAAATTTTAATTTCTTATGCTAAACTCGCATCCGCAGTAATGCTGTCTATAAAGTCCTGCCTCATTAGCTATTATATTAGTCTTTTTAAATCCGTCTTTTTTCTTAAAATCTATATGCAAATATTCTATATTATCATATTTAGAAGAAATAGAATTACCTATCATCTCTATAGCCTTGCTGTTTTTATGCGGGCTCACACTCATAACGGTAGTAACATATTTTGCATTAATACTATGAGCATATTCAAAAGCCTTAGCTATTCTATGCTTAAAACAAATATTACACCTTGCCCCTTTTTCAGGCTCATTCTCAAAACCCTTTATATCATTATACCAATCTTTTATATACGCCTCATTTTCCTCTATATGTATGTCTATGTTATTATCTTGAGTAAACTTTATAAACTCATCTCTTCGCCTGTTATACTCTTCTATAGGATAAATATTAGGGTTATAAAAATAAAAAACCGTATCATAATCTTCAAGTAAAGTTCTAGGATAACACATACAAACAGCACAGCATGTATGAACAACTAATTTATCTTTCATTTTTTTATCGCACCAATTATTTATTATTATCTCTTTATAATACTTTTATCTTTTGTTGGCTTTTAAATTAATGGTCTTGTCATCAAAACTATTTATAATTATTTGATAGCCCATATTTTTAGCCTTAGCATTAATATCAACGGCTAAATCTCTGCTGCTTCCAACATACTGCACAACATATCTTGATGAATCTCCGCTTATTCCTCTGTTATAAACACTTTTAAGATTTTCTATATTTTTTTTAAGAGCCTCTTCAAAACCTATAGAATCAGTAAAATCAAGACCTGTAACATATATAGTATATTCAGTACCATTTTGAACTTCGCTCTGCCACTTATTTACTATTTGATTAATAAAATCTTCAGAAATAGAATCAGCTGATTTTACCAAAGCAATAGAATGAGCATCTTTTTCGCTTCCGCCTACCCCTCCAGCTTGATGAGTAGCACGAGCTATAGTACTATAATCAGATACATTTACAGCAGTAATGGCAACATCACTTCTAAAACTCTTTAAAGCAGTACCTTGTATAGTTGTAAAATAAGCAGCATCAGCCTTGCCAAGTATAGCAATCTGAGCCCCTGTAGCTTCTGCTATTTTTTTTACAGTAGATGATGAATTATCAGAATAGCTAATATTTTCACTTCTTACAACATTTCTTAAAGAACTTGCACTTACAAATTTAAAACCCTTATCGCTCATATTTTTTTCAAGTTCCACATTAAATGCATCGCTTAATTCGCCATTATCATCAGTAACAAGCACAACTATTAAAGGCATATTTTTTCTGTCTAACAATATACCCATAGCTTGCAAATTATCCTGAAGCATATCAACTCCAACAACAGCCTCTATTTTTGCATACCATACAGATGAGTTTTTTGAAATGGAAAGCACTTTATAAGAAGAAATATATCCAGTAGTGTTCTCATATATTTTAGAGCTTATAAGTCTGCTGTTTTCAACCAAAGTAGTACCATTAACTATAGAACCAACAGCTTGTTCAACAGCATTTCTTTTAGCACTTTCTAAAGCCCTATCTATAGCATTAGCCTCTCCTCTATTATCAGAAGAAGCAAATCCTTCAGCTACTATCTTTGTAGTTTTACCGCCTTTAAAATCTGGGTTCTTCCAATTATTAATAACGCCTATCTCACCAGTATCCTCACCTACAAGCACTCCGCTTTGAGTACTCTTCGAAGTGGTTGCACATGATATAAAAAATAACATTAAAAAGGTTGCTAAAAATAATTTATATAATTTCTTCATAAAACTCATAAACCTAAAAAATATTTTCTAATAAATATATATTATAATCAAAGCATTATTTTTTCAAGCAATAATAATTTACAAAAATTTAAAACATTATAAGTACTAAATAATAAAATTTTAACATAAAAACCAACTATAATTCATTGAATTTTTTTATAAATTGATAAACTATTAATTATATTTATTATAAGGAAAAGAAAATGCCAAAAGAAATAGTAATAAGATTCATTGAAGTTAAATGCTGGAAATGTAATGAAAAATATAATATATATTATGTTATGCCAGATGAAAAAGATTTTAATGACAATTTTATATTTAATAATGAAGTAATATCAAAGGCAAAAGAATTCATCAAGAAAAATAATCTTATATTTGGTGATATCAAAGAAAGATACAGCAACACAAGAAATGAAAAATATCTTTCTTTTGGTTGTCCTAAATGTGATGCAATATTAGGGGATTATTATTTAAAAGAAATAATATTTGATACAATCTATGATGATAAAGGTTTATAGATGACATAAAGGTAACAATTAATATATAATAAAAAATATTATATTTATTTACACAAAATATTTTCAATATATCAAAGCTATTTTTTAATACATATATTCTTGTAATTAATAATTAAATATTGTTGACTAAAAAACTACTTAATTATACTATATAATAAAGGCTTAATCTAAAATGAATAGTAAAATAAAAAATATACCAACCTTCTGGAAACTATTTCCACTTATTTTTATACTCATCACAGTTTTAATATTCACTGTAAAATATGGAGTTCCAATAGAATTCTTGCTCACAATAGGAACATTAATAGCATGCATAACTGCATATTTTGCTGGATATAAATGGAAGGACATGGAAAATGCTTTCATCAAAAAAATTGTTGATACTTGGCTTGGTGTACTTATATTCATATTAATAGGTATAGTAGTAGGCTCTTGGGTATATTCTGGAACTGTGCCTATGCTAATATACTATGGCATAAAACTTATTCACCCATCTTTTATACCCGTAATGGCTTTTATTGTAACATCATTTCTTTCTATATTTACAGGCACTTCTTGGGGTTCTGCTTCTACTGCTGGAGTTGCATTCATTGGTATTGCTCAAGCTACAAACACCCCTCTTCCATTGGTTGCTGGTGCTGTTATAAGCGGGGCATATCTTGGCGACAAAAACTCTCCTATATCTGACACTACTGTTTTGGCTGCTTTAGGTGCTGGCACTACTTTACAAAACCATATAAAAACTATGCTTGTAAACACTATTCCTTCTGCAATACTTGCGGCTATTGTTTTTACAGTATTAGGTTTTAATGCCGCTCCAATTAATTCTGATATTCTAAACCTAAAAGAAGCTAGCGAAATATTAACTTCATTAGAAAATATTTATAATTTTAATATATTATTACTCATTCCTCCTATATTTGTACTTATTGCAAGTGTAAAAGGGGTTAATCCTGTAATCACTATGTTTATAGGAAGTTTGCTTGCAATAATATTAGGAGCTTTTATTCAAAACTTTGGTTTTATTAATGCTATGAAATCATTTGTAACAGGTTTTAATATATCAATGTCTCCTACTGTTAATCCTGAAACTGTGCCTCAAAACCTTCATAGTCTATTAAACCGAGGCGGTATGATTAGCACTATGCCTAGTGTATTGTTTTTAATATTAGCACTAACCTACGGAGCTATGCTTGAACTTTTAGGTACTTTTCAAACATTAATAATATTATTGATAAAAATAACTAAAGGAAGAAGAAGCTTAATATTTATCACATGGCTTACAACATTTACTATAAACTCAGCATTAAGCAGTTTACAATTTACTTTCTTAACTTTGGGAAATGTGCTTCAAACGGTATATGATAAATATAATATCAACAGAGGCGTTCTCTCAAGAACTATGGAAGAAGGAGGAACACTTACTGAAGTTCTGCTTCCTTGGACAATTACAGGTGTTTATATGACTACCATACTTGGAGTGCATACTTTAGAATATATGCCTTATTCGTTTTTTAATTTAATAAGTATATGTATATCATTTATCTATATGCTCACACTCCCGAAATTCGCTGTACCAATCAATAAAGATATTTTAAAGAATTAAAACATATTGCATAACAAATAAATTGAACTATACTGAAAATTTTTAAGTTTCTCAAATTTTTTATTCAACTTTTTCCCGCCGCAAA
>NZ_SRZM01000051.1 GCF_019402445.1 Brachyspira pilosicoli | reverse complement strand
GTTTTAGATTTATGGAAAATACTGAAATATCAAATCTCTTAATAGAAAAATTTAGAAACAGCGAAGAATATAAATCTTTTGATTTAAACACTGTAAAAAATATATATGGCATAAAAGGCGGAGGGGATTCTCTTTTTTTTTGCTACTCTTTTTAAAGATAAAAATAAAAGTTTAATGATTATAAAAGAAGATGAAAATGAAGCTATGCTCTTAAGTCAGGCTTTAAACTTTTATAATATTGAGAATTATTATTTTCCAGATTATGACAGTGTGCCTTTTACAAAAATGTCGCCTATTACAGATATAGTTCAAGATAGATTAAGTATTTTATATAAACTAATTAATGAAGATAAATTTATTTTAATAACAACAATAAAGTCAATTGCAAGAAAACTGCCAAACAAAGAAACATTAAAAAATAACACAATCAACATAAAACTTAATGACAAATTAAATATTGATTCTTTGAGGCTTAATTTATATGATTTAGGATATGTGATAGAGAGAGAAGTTTCTGAGGTTGGAACTTGTGCTGTGAGGGGTAGTATAATAGATATATATTCTATTCTTTATAATAACCCTATTAGAATAGAGTTGTTTGATGATGAAGTTGATAGTATAAGATTTTTTAATATAGAAGATGGAAAGTCATATAAAAACGTTGAAGAAATTAGAATATATCCTGTTAGAGCAGCTATTTATAAAGATTCAATTATAGAAGAATTAATAAACAAAGATATTGACAGCGAATTAAAAGATAATATACAAAAGAGTAAATATTTTGCAGGAAGTGAAAACTTACTAGGGGTGTTTAATAAAGATTTGCAAACAATATTTGATTATGCTAATGAAAGCATTATCTTTACAGATGATATATTAAAACTAAAAAATAAACTAGTAAATGTTTTATCAACTATAGAAGAAAATTTTAATGATATAGATAATATATTTAAATCTCTTTATGATAATATAAACTCTCTTTATATAGATATAAATTACTTTGAAAATATCACAAAAAATACAATTAATTTAAGCCCTTTTATAGTGGATAACAATATTCATAAATTTAATTTTGAAGAAGGAGTTTCTTTTAAATCAAGACTAACAGAGTTTTTGGATTACATTAAAGATTATAGAAAGAAAGATTATTTTATTATACTCTCCACAAGCCATTATGACCAAGCAAAAAGATTCTATAAGATAATGGACAATTTAGAGCCAAAATTAATTGCATCAGAAGAAAATGATAATAATGAAGAAAATAAAATAGTAGAAGAAAATAATATAATAGATAGCGAAGAAAAGCTTGATTTCTCTAATAACAAAAATAACTTCTATATAATAACAACTCAATCAGCATCGGGATTTATTAAAGATGATATAAAAACAATATTTATAGCAGACTGGGAAGTATTTGGAAGAAAAAGAAAAAGAGTAAAAAAGATTCCAAAAGTAAATAAAAATATCATAGAAACATTTGTTGATTTAAATATAGGCGACTATGCTGTTCATGTAAACTATGGTATAGGTAAATATTTAGGATTAACACGTAAACTATCAAACGGCAAAGAAAAAGACTACCTAACATTAGAGTATGCCAAAGGAGATAAACTATATATACCAGTAGAGCAGATGAACTTTGTGCAGAAATATATATCTGGAAGCGGAGAAGAGCCAAAATTAACAGCATTAGGCGGAAGTGCTTGGGATAAAATAAAAAGTAAGGCAAGAGAAGATGCATTAGCTACAGCAAGAGACCTCATAAAAATATATGCAATACGCTCTAATGTTCATGGTAATATTTACGGACCAGACACTCAATGGCAAGATGACTTCGAAGCTTCATTTAACTATGAGGAAACTGTTGATCAATTAAGGGCTATTAATGATATAAAGTCAGATATGGAAAGTGACAAGATGATGGACAGGCTTGTTTGCGGAGATGTGGGATTTGGAAAGACTGAGGTTGCTTTTAGAGCTATATTTAAAGCTGTTATGGCTGGTAAACAATGTGCAATACTCTGCCCTACTACAATACTATCACAACAGCATTACAATAACGCTAAAAAAAGATTTGAAGATTTCCCTGTTCGCATAGAAGTATTAAATAGATTTATCTCATCAAGACAGGCTAAAAAAAATAAAGAAATGCTAGCAAATGGTTCTTGCGACATAATAATAGGTACTCATATGCTTTTATCTGATGATATTAAGTTTAAAAATTTAGGTTTAATAGTAATAGATGAAGAACAAAGATTTGGCGTAAAACATAAAGAAGCATTAAAAAAACTTAGATTTGAAACTGATGTACTCACATTATCAGCAACACCAATACCAAGAACATTGAATATGGCATTAACAGGCATAAGAGATATAAGCATAATAGAAACTCCTCCATTAAACAGAATACCTGTAAAAACTTATGTAATGGAATTTAATGAAAAGACTGTTGTAACTGCAATAGAGAGAGAATTAAAAAGAAATGGACAAGTATTTTATTTGTATAATAGAATAGATACTATAGAATCATTTGCTTTGATGATAAAAAAGCTATGCCCAAAAGCTTCAATATGTGTAGCACATGGAAGAATGACAGGTATTCAATTAGAAAAGATTATGTCAGATTTTATTAATCATAAATATGATATATTAGTATCTACAACAATAATAGAAAACGGAATTGATATACCTAATGCCAACACTATATTAATAGATAATGCTAATAAACTAGGTCTTTCTGAACTTTATCAATTAAGAGGAAGAGTTGGAAGGAGCGACAGAGAGGCATATGCTTATATGTTTTATCCTGAAAACTTAGCATTAACAGAAGTAGCTTATAAAAGACTTCAAGCTATATCTGAACATACAGATTTAGGTGCTGGTTTTAAGATAGCAATGAGAGATTTGGAAATAAGGGGTGCTGGCAACATATTAGGAAAAGAGCAATCTGGTATGATTTATCAGGTTGGTTATGAGCTTTATACTCAAATGCTTGAAGAGGCTACCAATGAATATAAGGGTGAAATAAAAGAAGTTACTTTTGATACGGTTATAGATTTTAAACATAATTTGTTTATACCAGATGAATATATATCAGACCCTAAAGAGAAAATATCTATTTATAAATTAATAATGCGTTCTCAAAGCAATGAAGATATTGACACTGCCAAAGAATATATGATAGATAAATATGGAAAAATGCCTAAAGAAATGGAAGATATATTTAGTATAGCAAAATTAAAAGTTATACTAAAAAGAGTGAGAGTATTATCAGTGATAGAAGGACATTATAATATGTATATAAAACTTGATAAATACTCTAAAATAGATGCCAAGAAAGTATCAAAATTAGTTTCTTTGGAAGGCTCTGGAGTTTATTTTGATAAAGAAAATCTTAATCAATTAATAATACCAATAGTAGATGATAGTTTAATGTGGAAAATAAATAAAGTAAGTGAAGTAATATTAGAAATAGAAAGCGAAGAAGAAAATAAAGACAAAAGTAAAGAAAAAAGTTTGGCAGATGCTAATATAGAATCTCAAAGAAAAAATAAACAAAATAATATAAGAAAAAGAAAAATAATAAAAATAAATAAAAGAGAGAATTAATCTTTATTATTATCATTTTTGTCTTTTCTGTTATTAACTATTCTTGTAGTGATAGCATAAATACAAAGAAGTACAAATCCTATAAGTAAGAGTTTATTTATCATAATTTCTCCATAATAAAAAATCTATATAAAAATAAAAGGTGAAGTAATAACACCCCACCTTTTATTATATCTAAAAGAATTCTAATTACCAAGTATCTCTTGGGTCATCAGCTTCTTTATAAGTTTCTAAATACATATCAGTTCTAGCTTCCAAGTTATCGAAGTAAATATAATATTTACCATAAGAATCTCTAGGATCAACTTTAACATTGATACCCATGAAGCTTATACCTTGTTCAGCTTGACCTCTGAAATCTTCTTGTTTAACTTTAGCAGGTACTTGTACAGTAATTTTTTTCCAACCCATAAAGTTAAGAGGTTCATTACCAATATTTTGAGGTTTACCATTAATATCATAAACATAGAAGCTCATTCTATTATTATGATTTCTTCCAGCTACCCAAACGCTAATTTCTTTAGTGAAACCAGGGATTTTAACAGGTCTAGGAGGAGTAACAGAAAACCAAGGATAACCAGTTTTGAAATACTCTACTTTAGCACCCAAAATATATTTATTAGCATCAGCATTTTCAGCAGTAACATCAGCAGGACCGCCTTCACGACGAATTATACTAATAACACCATAATCTCTAGGCATAGATGCTTGCCAAGTATTAGCAAATTCAAAATCATCTATTAAGAAATTAGTATAAGATTCAGTAACGAAATTATTATTTCCTGCTTGACCATTATCTTGTGCTGCATCTTGTGCGAATAACAAAAATGCAACAGTTAAAATCAACATTGTTATCAAAATACTTAATCTTTTCATTGTATTTTTTCTCCTTATTAAACCTTATTGTTGCACTTCTTGTTGAGTAGTATCACCAGTAGTAGTAGTACCACCGTCTTCACCTACAACTTTTGCACCGCCTTCAGAATACTGTTCAGCAGAACTTCCGCCTATTTCTTGACCAAGAGTAGTTTCTATGTCAGAACCGTCATAAGCTTCTCTAAATGTATCTGTAACTGTTTGGAAATAGTCTAATAATACAACGAAATTATCAGCTCTTTCTTCAGGTGAAGCCCAGAAACGGAAATTCAAGAATCTTAAACCTTTAGCTCTAGGAACATAAGGCTCTTCCTGAGGTAAAAAAGCAGGAACTGATGTGCTTAAATTTTTCCAACCGATATATTTTAAAGAACCAATAGGCAATGTATAAGTATAACCACGATAATCTTCAAATAACATTTCCATAGTGTAATCATAATTTCCACCCCATACCCATACATCAAAAGTCTGAGCTTTACCAGGGATAATTTTTTGTACTGTTGGTACTAAATCAAAGAAATTGTATCCTTTTCTAAAGAATGATACACTTACTGATAATGAATTAGTGGAATTGTAACCCTGATTACCCATACCAAAAGGTTTAGTTGCAAACAATCTCATATTTGGGTATTTCATTACAACACCATTTTCATTTGTTCTATCGCCTGTAAACATGAAACGACTTCCATTTGATATAGGCTGCCATTCATCTAATGTTTCAAAATTATAAAGCACTCTTGTTTCTAAATAAACACTAGTACTTTGTCCATAAACAGCAAATGAACCTAAGCATATGAATAGACAAATGATTATGAGGTAGCGAGAAATGTCTCGCATACTTCTATAGAATTTCATAGCGCACTCTCCTTAATATTTATAGCTAAGCAATTATATCCAATAACTTGCACAATTATATTATTAATAATAAAAATTGTCAACTATAAAATATAAAATTATAACTTCCAATAACTTAATATATCGTATTGCAATAACATAATATTTACAGCATTTGATTTAAATATATATTATGATAATATTATTTTTAATTTTTTAATGAAAGAAATAAGAAAATATGAGACTAAACAAATATATAGCCTCTCTAAACATAGCAAGCAGAAGAGAGGCAGACAATCTTATTAAAGATGGTAAAGTTAAAGTAAACGGTGAAATAATACTCAATCCTGCAACACAAGTATCTGAAACCGATAAAGTAGAATGCGATAAAGATGAAAAAAATAAAATATATATAAAACTAAACAAGCCCAGAGGATATGTTGTTTCTACAAATAAAGATGAAGGCAAGACTATATACGAACTATTAAATAATAAATTAAAAGGAGTTTATCCTGTAGGCAGATTAGATAAAGACAGCAATGGTCTTATACTCCTTACAAATGATGGTGTATTTGCTAAAAAAATAATAGGTGAAAATTCTAATTGCGAAAAGGAGTATTATGTTAAAGTGAATGATAATATACCAGATGGTGCATTAAAAAAGTTAGAATACGGAATATCTTTAGATGGGAAAAAATTAAAGCCCGCAAAAACAAAAAGAATAACAAAAAATTCATTTAACATAATTCTTACAGAAGGAAAAAATAGACAAATAAGAAGAATGTGTGAGAAGGTAGGGTTTGAAGTAATTATATTAAAAAGACTAAGAATTAATAATATATTTTTAAATGAACTTAAAGAAGGAAAGTTTGAATATTTAACAAAAGAAGAAATAAATTGCATAATGGAAATATAATTTCCAATTATGCAATTAAATAATCATATTAATTAAAAAGTACTAAAACCATCATCAGTTACATTATTAGAACTAGAAAATGTTTCGCCAAACTCACTATCACTAGAGATACTTACATCTTTTTTAGCTGGTTTTGCCTGTACATTCACTTTTTTAATATCATCTTTTTTGGGAGTAATATCTACTTTTTTATTAGGTTTATCCTCTTTTGATATTTTTATATCAGAGCTATTCAATTTGAAAAAGCTAATAGCTTCTTGAAGACTTCTTGCCTGATTAAGCAAATCTTCAGAAGTATAAGCACTCTCTTGAACCAAAGAAGCATTATGCTGAGTAACAGTATCCATCTCTGAAACAGCAATATTAACTTGATCAACACCAGCCTGCTGTTCCATAGCTGTAGAACTAATATTTTGCATTATTTTAGCCGTATCATCTATTTTTTGCTGAATATCAATAAATATTTCCTGTGATTGATGAGCTGTTTCTGTTGCTTTATTTATTTTCTCATTTGTATTATCCACCAAATCAGTAATATCTTTTACAGATGACTGAGTAGTTTGAGCCAAATTTCTAACCTCGCTCGCAACAACTGCAAAACCTTTACCCTGCTCACCTGCCCTTGCAGCTTCAACAGCAGCATTAAGTGCTAATATATTAGTTTGAAAAGCAATATCTTCTAT
>NZ_SRZM01000050.1 GCF_019402445.1 Brachyspira pilosicoli | reverse complement strand
TTTTTTTCTGTTTTAGTTAAATCTTTCCAAGGCTTTTTTAAATCTATTTTATAAGTTTTAGCAATCACTTCAAGTTCATCAGTGCCATATTCCATATCAAAGCCAATATGATCATCTACGAAACAAGATAAAGCCCCATCATAAATATTTAAATTTTCATCTCTTACAATATGCTTTTCTGTAAATACATGCTCAACTCCAAGCCCCCCGCAAACAGTACATGCCCCCATAGGGTTGTTAAATGAAAATAAATTAGGCTCAATATCTGCAATAGAGTGTCCGCAATTTGCACAAGACCTTTCTGTTGTGTAGAGTTTATAATATTTATCTATTTCAAACTGCTTACTCATTTTTATTTTTTTCTTTTTAGTTTTTGTATCAGCTTCATTATTTTCTTCTTCTGTTATTTGCTCTGTATTTAATTCATGCTCTTCATAGAATGCTACTAAGCCTTTTGTTATTCTTATGGCTCTCTCAATATCATCAGTTATTCTTGATAAATACTTATCTTCAACTTTTATTCTATCTATAACTATTTCTAAAGTGTGCTTCTCATATCTTTTAAGTTCTGGTATTTCATCTTCATCAAATTTATAAACTATATTATCAATTCTTATTCTAGGATATCCTGCAAGTTTTACTTCTTCAATTTCTTTTCTATACTCTCCTTTTCTATCTCTTACAATAGGTGCAAGCACTAAAATTCTTTTCTCTGAAAACTCTCTTAAAACACTTTGTGCAATTTGGTCTTCGCTTTGTTTAGAAATCTTATGTCCGCATTTAGAGCAATACGGCACTCCAAGCCTTGCAAAAAGAAGTCTGAAAAAGTCATAAATCTCTGTAACAGTACCAACAGTAGAGCGAGGATTTTTATTTACGCTTTTTTGATCTATAGAAATAGTAGGAGATAACCCTTCAATATGTTCAACATCAGCCTTAGCCATAACTCCCAAAAACTGTCTTGCATAGGCTGATAATGATTCTAAATATCTTCTTTGCCCTTCTTTAAAAATAGTATCGAATGCAAGCGAGCTTTTTCCGCTTCCTGATACTCCTGTTAAAGTAGTTAGAGTTTTATGAGGTATTGAAAGTGATATATTTTTAAGGTTATGCTCTTTAGCACCTCTTATTTCTATAGAATTGTTAGCCATTAATTTATCCTCTTAAAAAAGTTAAAGTATTATAACATAATTTATAAAAAGTATAAATAATTATTAACCTATTTTTAATTATAATAAATTTATAATACCATCAATAAAAAGTACTTTACATATTGAAAATAATTCCGAGTAATATAATATAAAATACAAAAAATTTAAGAAAGACTATGACTGTTTATATTATAGTATTTATTGTAGTATTTTGTATATTGCTTTTTATTGCAAGTAAAATACTTCCAAAATTGTATTCAAAATATGTCCAGTCCGATATGGATAGAGTAAATAATTATATAGCATCAGAAAAATATAATTTTGCAATAAAAAAATTAAGAGATATGCTATCCAAAAATAAAGTGCATAATAAATCTTATAAAATATATAAAATTATAGGCGATTGTTATTATAAAATGGGTGAATATCCCTTTGCTATAGTTGAATATAGACATGCAATAGATACAGGCGATGATTCTCCAGAAACAGTAATATCTTTAGGAAGATCTTTAAATGCTATAGGAAGAAAAGAAGAATCATTAGCACAGTTTTTATCTTTATTAAAATTGGGTGGAGAATATAAAGTAAATGTTTCTATAGAAATAGGAAAAATATATTATGAGAATGGTCAATATAATACAGCTTTTCAGTTTTTTGAGAATGCTTTAGAAGCTGATTCTACAAATAAAGAAGCCTCTAAATATAAAGCATATTGTTATGTTAGTGCTGGCAATTATAATGAAGCTATAGTTATAATGAATAGTATTATTAATAAATATCCTAATGACCCAGCTTTGAATTATAACTTAGGACGAGCATATAAAGGAAAATTAGACTGTAAAAATGCTATTAAGCATTATAAAATATCAAGCAAAGATAGAGAATATGCTATTAAATCTTTGTATGAGATAGCTTTATGTTATATAGAATTAAACAATATAGAGTTTGCTATTAAATATTTAGAAATGGCCATTGCTTATGATGGTATTGATAAAGAATTGAATTTAGCTATATTGTATCAATTATCTGAATGTTATAGTAGAATGGAAAATCTTAATAAGGCTATAGAATACTTAGAAAATATAATCATTATAAATCCAAATTATAAAGATGCTGAGAAAAAATTAGCTGAATATAAAGAGTCAAGATATAGTGATAATATTAAGAACTTCTTTAAACTTGATGAAAATGAATTTGCTGATTTGGCATTAAAAATAGTGTCTACTATGAATTTAATTCCATATTCATTAAAGACTACAGATAAGAAATATGTTATAATTTTTGCTAAAGATGGTAAGAGTGTTCATTCTACTAAAAAGATAGTATTCTTTAGAATGTCTTATAGCCCTATATTTAATGAGGAGCTTATACAGTTATATGATTATGCTGTTAATTCTAATATAGTTAATTCTGTACTTGTAACTTGTGCTATGGCTACTCCTGATGCTATAAGATATGCCGCTATGTCTAGAATTGATATAGTAGGTATTAAACGTTTAGAAAGTTTAGTTGAAAAGTCTACATTTACAAGTGTTCCTGTTGGTGTTACTAGAAGTGAAGAAAAATTAGATTGGATTATATAAATTTTATCTTATGAAAAAAGTTCAAGATTTTTATTTTAAAAAGGCTAAAGAAGAAAATTATAAAGCTAGAAGTGTATTTAAATTGGAAGAGGCACAAAATAAGTTCAAGTTTATTAAATCATCTGACAATGTACTTGATGTGGGCTGTTCTCCCGGTTCTTTTAGCCAGTATATGCTTAATAAGATTATTAAAACAGGTTCTGTTGTTGGGGTTGATATACTTCCTAATAATTTATCGCATCAGAGATTTAAATTTATTCTTGGTGATATAAAAGAGATGGATTCTTCTACTTTTGATAATATAGAGTTTGATGTTGTTGTTAGTGATGCTATGCCCAATACTACTTCAGACAGAGAAACTAATCATTTGCGTTCTATAGGTTTATGTGAAAAAATATTTTATTTGGCAAAAGATGTATTAAAAGATAATGGCAATTTTTTTATAAAGGTTTTTGACGGAAAAGATTTGCCTAATTTTAAAAAAGAGCTTAATGATTATTTTAATTCTGTAACAGTGTTTAAGCCAAAAAGTTCAAGAGATGAAAGCAGAGAAGTATTTTTATTTGCAAAGGGTTTTAAAAAGTTAAAAGGGTAGGTATAAAACCCACCCTCTTACAAAAATTATTATAAAGATTTAACTATGTCTTTTAGTTTATTTAAATCATCAGCATTAGGGTGCCCCATAGCATTTGAATGATTAGCTAATTTTCCTTCTATAACTTTTTTCTCATCATCAGTAGCAGCTTTAGCTAACATATTCTCAAGATTTTTTTTCTGTCCCTCTATCCACTGACCTTGACAAGCATAAGTGCCAATTATTGTATTAGAAGAATCTATAAATGTTTTAGCAGGATTAAGCATTTTATCATAATAAGCTTGATTATCTCCATAACCAACTGTCATAAATAAAAATACTTTTTTGTTTTTTAATGTTTCCATAAATTTGCCAGCAGCCTCATCGCAAGTGCCCTTGTAGCTTCCAGCACCAACAAATACTATATCAGAATCATTAATTTTAGCATTGTCTACTGCATTTGCTTTAACGCATTGTAAGCATTCTCCATTAGCAGCTTCTTTTATAGCAAGAGCTAATTTTTCTGTATTTCCGCTTTTACTTGTATAAACTATTGAGTATTTCATTTTACAATCTCCTTTAAATGTTAGATTATTCTAATAATATATTATTTGAATATTTTTGCAAGTGTAATATTTTGTGAAAATTAGTATCTTAACATATTGACAAACTTCGATATGTTTGCTATAATACACATCGATAAAGTTCGATATATATTAGGGGGCACAATGAAGAATTATAAAAAAGATGCTTCTGTGTTTAAAGCTTTTTGTGATGAGAATAGACTTCAAATATTAGATATGTTAAAAGAAGGGGAGATATGTGCTTGTAAAATTTTAGAGAAACTAAATATCGTTCAGTCAACATTATCACATCACATGAAAATACTTTTAGATGCCAAAATAGTAAACGGCAGAAAAGAGGGTAAATGGACTCATTATAGTATAAATAAACAAGGCTTTGAAGATGCAAAAAATATTCTTAACTTTTATGGAGAACATTTAGATAACTCAAAGACTAGCAAGAAAATAAAATGCAAATGTGATTAAAGTAATATAATTAAAATTAGGATATTAAAAAATGGAAAACATAAAAACTATATTTATCTTTATACAAGACCAAATTATATCTATGAAATGGCTTAATGTTTTGATAGGCAATATATTAAATAATTTTGCTATGTCAGAAACATTAAAAGGCGTTATACAATTTTTTGTTTATGATGTTATAAAAATATTTATTCTTCTTTCAGTGTTAATATTTTGTATATCATATATTCAAAGCTACTTCCCTCCTGAAAGAACTAAAAAAATATTAGGAAGATTTAATGGAATATCAGCAAATATATTAGCAGCACTTTTTGGAACTGTTACTCCATTTTGCTCTTGTTCTTCTATACCTCTTTTTATAGGTTTTACTTCTGCGGGCATACCAATATCTATGACATTTTCTTTTTTAATATCATCGCCTCTTGTTGATTTGGCTTCTTTAATACTTCTTTCAAGCGTATTTGGAATGAAGATTGCTATTGCTTATGTTGTTGTTGGACTTGTACTTGCTGTTTTAGGAGGCACTATAATAGGCAAGCTTAAAATGGAGAGATATTTAGAAGACTTTGTAAAAAACATAAAATCTAATGCTAATATAGAAATAGCAAAGATGACAAAAAAAGATAGGCTAATATATTCAAAAAATCAGGTAAAGCAAACTATAAAAAAGGTTTATTTATATATATTTATAGGTGTAGGAATTGGGGCTTTTATACATAATGTTATACCTGAAGCATGGATAAATGCTATACTTGGAAAAAATAATTGGTATTCTGTTCCTTTGGCTTCTTTGGTTGGTATTCCAATGTATGCTGATATATTCGGTACACTTCCTATTGCTGAGAGTTTATATTATAAGGGGGCTGGTTTGGGAACTATATTATCATTTATGATGTCTGTTACAGCTCTTTCACTTCCTTCTATGATTATGATTAAAAAGGTTGTAAAGATGCCTTTGCTTATAACTTTTGTTGGTATTGTTACTGTGGGTATAATAATAATAGGCTATTTATTTAATGCTTTTTATTTTGTGTAAAAAATTATATTAATTAAAATATGATTGATTATTGGCAGATAATAACAATTTATTACCAGATTATTACGGTAATATTTTAGTTTGACAATTATATCTTATATCTTATACTTCAAAAAAAATATAAGGGATAATTATGAATAAATTTGTTGAAAATGTTTTACTTAATAGTGTTGTAAAATTGTCTAATAATAAATATATTAGTGCAATTAAAGAGGGGGTTATATCTGTTATAAGTATAACTATAGTTGGTAGTTTTTTCTTACTTATAGCATATCCTCCTGTTCCTAGTTCTTGGTTTGAGACTGTTGGACTTTTTAAATGGATTGCATTAAATAGAGATATTATATTAATGCCTTTTCAAGCTACTATGAGCATTATATCAATCTTTGTTATAATAGGTACGGCTTATCATTTATCAAGGAATTTAGAGCTTCCTACAATTCCAACTATATTAATTTCTTTGATAGCATTTTTTATGACTTTAGATTGGACTAAGGCATTAGAAGCAGTATCATTTTCTAAAGTTGTAGTAACAGAGGAAAATCAGCTTGCTTTGATGGAATTGTTGAAATTAGAAAGCTTGCCTAATATTGGAGAGAGTTTTAATGTTTCTTCAGCTCCTTTAAAATCTTTAGGTCTTATAATACCTATGGATAATATGGGCAGTAAGGGAATGTTTGTAGGTTTTTTATGTGTAATTGTTGTATGTTTTATATTTAATTTCTTTAAAAAGAAAAACTTAACTATAAAAATGCCGGACGGTGTTCCTGAAGGAGTAATAAGGTCATTCGAAGCTTTAATTCCTTTGTTGGTTATAGTGTCATTATTCGAACTTCTTCATTTAATACCAACTTTATTTCCAAAACAATTTCCTTCAGGCATTATAGATTTACATGTAATATTACAAAAATTATTCTTCTGGCTTCCTATTATAATAAACAGTTTGCCAGGAGCATTGATAATGGTGTTTTTTATATGTTTCTTATGGTGTTTGGGTATTCATGGAAGTTCTATAGTAGAGGCTTTCACTATGCCAATACTTTTACAGCTTTTTGAGGCTAATGCTCAGGCGTATATAAGCGGTGAGGCTATACCTTATATATTAACAAATCAGTTTTATTATGCTTTTGTATGGATAGGTGGAGGTGGCGGTACTCTTGGACTTGTTATATTGATGGCTTTTGTGGCAAAATCAAAATATATGAAAGTTTTAGGAAAATCTTCTTTGGCTCCTTGTTTATTTAATATTAATGAACCTATAGTGTTTGGAACTCCTATAGTACTTAATCCATATTTAATGGTGCCATATATTGCAGGTCCTATGATATGTGTTATTATATCTTATATAGCTACTAAGATAGGTTTTATTTCTCAGACTGTTGCTGTTGTGCCTTGGACTTTCCCTGCTCCTTTATATGCTTATTTTGCTACGGGTGGAGATTGGAAGGCTATAATATTGGTTTTAATTAATTTAGCTGTTTTAACTGCTATGTATTTCCCTTTCTTAATAGCTTATGATAAAAAACTTTTATTAGAAGAGTTAGAAGAAGAAAATAAATAATTATAAAATAAAAAAGGAGAGTATATTATTATGGGTAAAAGAATTTTTGAACTTGCTTTAGAAGATGTGTTAAACATGAATGCATCTTTATTAAAAGATATTATAAAAAAATCTGAGGGAAGGTCTGTTATGGCAGAAGTATGCTGCGGACATCAACCTTTAATAGATTCCGTTAGTAATGCAGAAGCAGCAAGTGCATTCGGTGCTGATTTTATTACATTAAATTTATTTGATATGAATAAGCCTTTTATTTGGGGATTGTATAAAGAAAATCCTGATTCATCAGAGAAAACTTGGCTTTCTGCAAGATTAAAAGGTTTGGTTAATGAAATAAATAAAAATAATGAAAATATAGTAAAAGATTTGAAAAAAATTACAGGAAGATTAATTGGTGTTAATTTAGAGCCTGTTCCAGAAGATAGTAATTATAATCCTGGTTTTAGGGCTTCAAAAGAAAATTATGAGAAACTTCTTAAATATGGTTTTGATTATGTTGTTCTTACAGGAAATCCTAATACAGGTGTTACAATAGAAAATATAGCAAAGTCTGCTAAAGAATTAAAAACTGTGTGCGGAGATAAAATTCTTATTATTGCTGGCAAGATGCATGGAGCTGGCGGAGATAATGTATATTCTATGGAAGAGCTTGACAATATGGTTAAGGCTGGTGCTGATGTTGTTATGGTTGGTGCTCCTTCAACGCTTCCTGGTTATACTGTTGATTTTGTTCATGAACAGATAAAGAGAATACATAGTTTCGGTGCTTTAGCAAAAACTGCTATAGGTACTTCTCAAGAAGGTGCTGATGTTAATACTATTAGAGAGATGACTTTATGGTCAAAGATGGCTGGTGCTGATATTGTGCATATTGGAGATGCTGCTTATAGCGGAATGTCATTGCCTGAAAATATTATGGCTATGTCTATTGCTCTTAGGGGTATAAGACACACTTATAGGAGAATGGCTTACAGAAAATAATTTGTTTAAAAAGTTTATATAGCATAAATTTATTTGATATTTTTTAAAAATAAATTTGCAATTATATTAATATACCTATATGATGTATATATAAAAAACTTTTAAGAGGTATATATGCAAAGAATAGATTTCGGCTGAGGCTGTTTACCTGACTCTCTAGAAGATGAGAGTATACAAAGAGAAGTAGATAAAATCTTATTATTATCTAACGAAAACTCTGCTGAAATGCTTACTAATTTGCAAAATGCTATAAATAAATTAAATATTGAGTTTCCTATTAAATCCACTGATGATAAGGCTACAATGTCGTATTATGGTGTTATGACTTTGCCTGCACTTATAATAAATGATGAACTTGTTTCTTATGGTGAAATTCTTTCAGAAGAGAGGTTAATAGGTATTTTAAAAGAAAAATTGTTATAATTTATATATAATAAATAAATTTTTTAAGGAGAAAATTATATGTCATTAAAAGATCTTTTTTTTGGTAATGGAGGCTGTGGCTGAGGCCCTGTTATAGATCCCTTCGGTGAAGAGGAAAAAGTACAAGAAGAACCTATTGAGGCAAGAGTAAAAATACTTGGTACAGGCTGTGAAAATTGCAGAAAATTAGAAGAAAACACTATAGCTGCAATCGAAGAAGCTAAACTTGATTTGGCTATCAAACATGTAGAAAATATGGAAGATATAGCATTTTATGGTGTTATGTCAACTCCAGCTTTGGTTTTAGATGATAAGGTTCTTTCTTATGGAAAAGTATTAAGTAAAGAAGAGATCATTGAATTATTGAAAGCTAATTTATAATTTTTTATTATTAAATTTTATATAAAAGAGATGGGTATTTTTATATTCATCTCTTTTTTTATCATCATTTTTTATAATATAACAAATATTTATCTGTTAATTTATCTATATTGTTCTAATTTTAATATGTATTTTTTCTTTTTTGATTTAATAAAAAATTAAAAAAATATTGCATTTTTTATAAAAAATATATGGTTTTCTCTTGCAATAACTATATTTATGTAGTATATTATATTTATTAATAATTAATACTAATAAGGAGTAATTAAAATGTCAGATAAAAAATTAACAACTGAATTTGGTGCCCCTGTAGAGAATAATCAACATTCTATGACAGCAGGTGCAAGAGGACCTATGTTGCTTCAAGATGTATGGTTTATGGAAAAGATGGCACATTTTGATAGAGAAGTTATACCAGAAAGAAGAATGCACGCTAAAGGTTCTGGGGCTTATGGTACATTTACAGTTACTCATGATATAACAAAATATACTAAAGCAAAAATATTCTCTGAAATTGGAAAGAAAACAGATTTATTTGTAAGATTTTCTACTGTAGCAGGTGAGAGGGGAGCTGCTGATGCTGAAAGAGATATAAGAGGATTTGCTATTAAGTTTTATACTGAAGAAGGAAACTGGGACTTGGTAGGAAACAATACTCCTGTATTTTATTTTAGAGACCCTTTGAAATTTCCTGATTTGAACCATGCTGTAAAAAGAGACCCAAAAACTAATATGAGAAGTGCTCAAAATAAATGGGATTTCTTAACTTCACTTCCTGAAGCTATTCACCAAATAACTATAGATATGAGTGATAGAGGTATACCTTATAGTTATAGGCATATGCATGGATTTAGTAGTCATGCTTATAGCTTTATAAACAAAGAAGGTAAAAGATATTGGGTAAAATTCCATTTCAAGACTCAGCAAGGAATTAAAAATTTAACTGATGAAGAAGCTGCAGCAATAATAGCAAAAGACAGAGAAAGTTCTCAAAAAGATTTGTTTGAAGCTATAGAAAGAGGCGACTTCCCTAAATGGAATATGAAAATTCAAATAATGACTGAAGAGCAAGCAAATGCAAGTAAAAGAAATCCATTTGACTTAACTAAAACTTGGTCACAAAAAGAATATCCTCTAATTGATGTTGGTGTTTTAGAATTAAATAGAAACCCTGAAAATTATTTTGCAGAAGTAGAGCAATCAGCATTCAGCCCTTCTACAATAGTGCCAGGTATTGGATTCTCACCAGACAGAATGCTTCAAGGAAGATTATTCTCATACACTGATACTCAAAGATATAGATTAGGTGTTAACTATGCAAGCATACCAGTAAATGCTCCTAAGTTTAAACCTAACACTTATCACAGAGATGGATATATGAGAGTAGAGTCTAATGGTTCTAAGGTAGAATATGAGCCAAACTCACAAGGTGAATGGAAAGAGCAAAGAGAATATGCTGAACCGCCTTTGAAGATTTACGGTGATGCTTATAGATATGACCACAGAGAAGATGATGATGATTATTACACTGATGCAAGAGCTTTATTTAATCTTATGACAGATGCACAAAAACAAGTGTTGTTTGAAAATACAGCAAGAGATATGAATGGTGTTACTAAAGAAGTGCAATTAAGACATATTAAAAACTGTATGAATGTTGATAAAGCTTATGGACTTGGGGTTGCCAAAGCATTAGGTTTTGATGAGAAGGATATAAAATAAGAAAATAACTAAATAACAATCTCCATAAATAATACGATAATAGTCAATCGATTTGTTTCGGTTGGCTATTATTGTTTTTATGGGCATAATTGTTAATTAACATAATATAGTTTACATAATTTTATATTATTAATTAAGATAATATTCTATATATACATGTTTAATTAAATTTTTAAATACAAAATTTTTTATAAAAAATAATTAAAAAAAACTTGTTATTTAATAAAACTCTTCATTAATATATTTTAATCTAATAAAAAATAATTTTGAAAAACAAAATATTTTTTTCATTTCTGTATTGACATAATTGTGATTTTACTATATAAGACTTGTGTCAATTCAAGAGCTAGTGTTTTTGAATTTGGCAATTAAAACTATTTAGGAGTAAATCAATATTATGAAAAAGATTTTGATTTTCTTAAGTCTCGTAAGCATGTTCATGCTTATTTCTTGCGGCGGCGGTGCCTCTAGTTCTACTGATATCGTTATAACAGGTTCTTCTTCAGTTTCCCCTCTAATGTTCAAATTAGCTGAAAAGTTTGAAGAAGTTAATTCCAACTATACTGTAACAGTAGAAACATCAGATTCAACTATTGGAGTTCAGGACACTATAAACGGAAACAACAATATAGGTATGGCTTCAAGAAATTTGAAAGAAGATGAGTTGCCTAGTTTAGATGCTTATTTATTGTGTCAAGATGGTATAGTAATCATCGCTAATAAAGATGCTGACATTGCTCAGATAAGCGAAGAAGAATTATACAATCTTTACATGAACAATACTGCTATAGGAACAGTAACTAAATCTATTTCAAGAGAAGATGGTTCTGGTACAAGAAGTGCTTTTACAGACTTAACTTCTATCGGAAAAGAAAATCCATTACCTGCAACTGTTGAAATATTAGATGGAACAGGAAAGGTTAAGACATCAGTAATGAGTGATGCTTCAAAGATTGGATATATTTCTTTGGGTTCTATTGATGATACAATAAAGCCTTTAGCATATAAAGCAAAAGGTCAAAATGAATATGTTCAAGCATCAGTAGAAAATATTAAAAGTGATGCCTACAAGCTATACCGTCCTTTCTATATATTCACTAAAAAGGGTGTTGAGCTCGATGAAGGAACTAAGGCGTTCTTAGACTTCATTAATAGTGAAACAGGGAAAGCGGTCATAAACGAAAATGGTTATGTAGCTAACTAATTTGAAATGAATAAGTCGATGTACAATATTTTTTGTATATCGGCTTTTTTTATTTCTAAGTAATTTTTAAGGACATGTATTTTGAGTAAGAATATTAATAAATATAAGTTTAATGAAATAATAGATAATATAATGAGATATATATTTTTTATATGTTCTATATTTTCAGTTATAGTTGTATTTTCAATATGTATTTTTATATTTATCTATAGTCTGCCAATATTTAAAGAGGTTGGATTTTTTAAATTTGTTTTTGGAATGAATTGGTCGCCTTCGTCAAAGGATTTTGGAATATTGCCGATGATTGTAGGCTCTTTATATATCACTATTCTTTCTGTATTTCTTGGGGGAGGATTTGGTTTTTTTACAGCGGTTTATATATCAATGTTTGCTCCAAAAAATATAAGAGTAATATTGTCTCAAGTAATAGATTTGCTTGCGGGCATTCCTTCTATAGTTTATGGTTTTTTTGGAATGGTGGTATTAGTGCCTTTTCTAAAAAACTTATCTCCTAATGATGTAGGTGAAGGGGTGTTAGCTAGTTCTATAATACTTGCCATAATGATACTTCCAACTATAACATCAATTACAAGATACAATTTGGAAGCTGTTTACAAATATTATTATGACGGTGCTAGGGCTTTGGGTAATACTCATTCACAAGCTATTTTTGGTGTTATAGTGAAGGCTGCAAAGTCGGGAATATTTTCTGCTATAGTACTTGGCATGGGCAGGGCTATTGGTGAAACTATGGCTGTTATGATGGTGGCAGGTAATGCTCCTTTTATACCTAAAGATTTATTCTCATATTTTAGAACTATGACTATTAACATAGCATTAGAAATGGGGTATGCAACAGGCAATCATAGGTCAGCATTAATTGCAACTGCTTTTGTATTGCTCATATTTATACTCATAATCAATATAGTGCTTTCTATTCTAAAAAGAAATAATTTGTATTTTTCATTTTCTTTTTCTAGTCTTTTTAGAAAAAATAAAGAGCTTAAAACAAATATAAATGATTTTTCTTTTAAGAAGTTTGACATGAAAATGAGTACTATAAAAGCTAGTATTTTAGAATATATTTCTGTGTTTGCTTCTATTGTATCTACACTGCTTTTAGTATTTATAGTATTATTTATACTTATTAGAGGGCTTCCTCATATAACATTAAATTTACTATTTGGTGAAAGCAACAATTCTCAAATGACGCTTTTGCCTGCAATAGTTTCTACTTCTATGATGCTTTTTATGTCTTTAATAATAGCAATTCCATTAGGAGTATTTGCTGCTATTTATTTAACAGAATATTCAAAAGCAAAAAGTCAATTAATATCTATAATAAGAATATTTACAGACAGTTTATCAGGAATACCTTCAATAGTGTTTGGGCTTTTTGGTATGTTGGTGTTTGCTAATTTGTTTGGCATGGGAAGAAGTATAATGGCGGGTTCTCTTACATTAGTGTTAATAATACTTCCTTCCATAATAAGGCAGACTGAGGAAACATTGCTCTCAATACCTCCAAGTTTACGCGAAGGTAGTTTGGCATTAGGTGCTTCAAAGGTGAGAACAATATTTAAGATAGTTTTACCTTGCGGTTTCTCTGGAATAATGACTTCTGTTATTTTAAGTATTGGTAGGATAGTTGGAGAGAGTGCTGCTTTAATATATACTGCAGGTGCTGTTAGATATATGCCTAAGGGGTATTTTAGTGCGGGAAGTTCTTTTTCTGTTATGATGTGGATGTTTTCAAGCGAAGGGCTTTATATTAATCAAACATTCGCTACAGCAAGCATTTTGCTTATAATGGTTATACTTCTTAATGCTTCATTATTTTTAGTGAATACAAAATTAAAAAAAGATTATTAAATTTCTAAAAGGATTGAATATATATGGCTAATGAATTAAATAATATAGTAGATTTTGATTTTAATACTGACATAGCTATTAAGGTTAGAGATTTAGATTTATATTATGAATCTTTTCAGGCTTTAAAAAAGATAAATATTGATATAAACAAAAATAGCGTAACAGCCTTTATAGGGCCTTCTGGCTGCGGAAAATCTACTCTTTTAAAAACTTTTAATAGAATGAATGATTTAATTCCAAACTGCAAAATAGAAGGGGATATAGAAATAGCTGGAGTTAATATATATAATAAAAATGTTAATGTATCGTATTTGAGAAAAAATGTAGGAATGGTTTTTCAGAAATCTAATCTTTTTGCTATGAGCGTTTATGATAATATTGCTTATGGACCAAGAACTTTTGGAATAAAAAAGAAATCAGAGTTAGATGAGATAGTTGAATATAGTTTAACAAAGGCTGCTATTTGGGACGATATAAAGGACAGGCTTAATAAAAATGCTTTAGGGCTTTCTGGAGGTCAGCAACAGAGATTATGTATTGCTAGGGCTTTATCGGTTAATCCAAAAATACTTCTTATGGACGAGCCTACAAGTGCATTAGACCCAATAAGCACTGGAAAAATAGAAGACCTTGTTGATGAGCTTAAAAATGAATACACTATAGTAATAGTTACACATAATATGCAGCAGGCTATGAGGGTGTCTGATAAGACGGCTTTCTTTTTGTTTGGCGAGATTATAGAATATAGAGATACTGAAGAGATATTCTCTAAGCCTCAAGACCAAAGAACAGAGAGATACATAACTGGAAGATTTGGTTGATTTTTATTGTTTATTATTTTTAATAAAAAAACGGAGTTAAAAAATGAAAAAATTTGAAGAAGAATTAAATAAATTAACAGAATATGTTGTTGAAGCAGGCGACATGATAATAGAGGCTTTAAGAAATTCTACAAAAGCTTTAACAAATGGAGATATTGAACTTGCAAATCAAGTTATAGAAAATGATAGAAATATAAATAGAATATCCTATAGAATAGAAAGCTCATCATTAAAAATGCTTTTATTAGAACACCCAGTAGCTACTGATTTAAGAATAGTTTCATCTGCATTAAAGATAGCTACAGATTTAGAGAGAATAGGGGATCAGGCTAAGGATATATGCGATTTGCTTAGATTCTTATTAGAAGGAAATGTGTATAAAAATAATATTGAGACTATAATAGAGATGTCTAATATTATTGATGAGATGATTAATAATTGTCTTAAGGCATTTAAAGAGAAAAATGGAGAATTGTCTAAGAGTGTGATTGAAAGAGATGATTATGTGGATAAATTATTCTACAAGATGCGTGATGCTATGGTTAATTTAATAAAGAGCGGTACTGAGAATGCTGACCAGGCTATATATTTGATGATGATAGCTAAGTATTTTGAGAAGATGGGAGACCATGCTGAAAATATAGCTAAGTGGGTTTATTATTATAGCACAGGTGACAGGGTGAAATAATTAAAAAATACATAATTTTATAATATTAAAAATTTTGCAGTGCAGTATTGACTATATTATGCTTTTATTATATACTAACTGCAAAATTATTGTTAACTTTTTTTGGAGGAAATGATGGCAAGAGTATGTGAAATATGTGGCAAAGGTAAACAGAATGGACATAGCGTTAGCCACTCAAATATTAAAACTAAACGCTCATTCAATGCTAACTTGCAAAATATAAAAATAGAACTTAATGGTTCTACTAAAAAAGCTTTGGTTTGCACTAAATGTATTAAAGGAAACAAAGTAGTAAAAGCTAAATAATGAAAGTAGAAATTGGAAAATTCGCAGGTTTTTGTGACGGTGTTAAATATGCCGTTGAAAAAACTTTTTCTCAAGCATCTAAAAGTAATGAAGAGATTTATGTAGACGGTCATCTTATACATAATCCTCAAACTTTAGATATGCTTGAAAAAACAGGCGTTAAAACCTACGAAGATACTGAAGATGATATGTCTGTGCTTGATAATAAAACTGTAATTATAAGAGCACATGGCATATCACCAGAAAGAAGAGAAGCTTTATCTAGTCATGCAAAAAAAATAGTTAATCTTACTTGCAAATATGTCGCAAAAATTCAAGCTCTAGTAAAAAAACATAGTTCATTAGGTTATAGGGTTATTGTTATAGGCAATCCTACTCACCCTGAAATTATTGGCGTGTGCGGTTTTGCAAAAGATGTTTATGTTGTTTATAAAGATGAAGATATAGACAAGCTTCCAGAAGATGATAAAAAAACTCTAATAGTAGCTCAAACAACACTTCAAAAAGAAACATTTAATAAATTCGTTTCTCAAATACAAGATAAATACAAAAACTCTGAATTAATAATAAAAAATACAATATGCGAAGCTACCGAACAAAGACAAAATGAAATATTGGATATAGCTAAAAGAAACGATGTAGTTCTTGTTATAGGCGGAAGCGAGAGCAGCAATACCAGAAACTTATACAAAATAGCTTCCAGTATAAAGCCTTCATTTTATGTAGAGTTTAAAGAAGATTTGGAAAAAATAGACCTTACCCCCTACAAAAATGTAGGTATAATGGCAGGGGCTTCCACTCCTGATTGGCTTATAGAAGATATTGCTCAAACTATAAAAGATAATTATTCAAGCAGTTTTTATAGAGGTATTAATAAAGTATTTGATTTTCTTAATTATGGTTATATATTTTTTTCTTTCGGTGCTTTTTTAATGTCTTATGCTATTTATGATATTTTAGATAAACCCTTTCAATATAGAATAGGGGTGATAGTGGCATTATATTATTTATTTATGAGTTTGGGTAATGGATACAGCAATTATACCATTAAAATTAGCGACAAAAGACGATACCTTTTCTATCAAAAATATAAACCAGCATTTTTAACTATTATCGTTGTAAGTGCATTGATTATGTTTTATCTTGCATATAATGTTGATGTAGGTATATTAATGCTTACAATATTATCTACGCTTTTAGGAACTGCATACAATATTAGCTTTGAAAAAAATGATAGATTTAATCACTCTTTTTTCTTTAGACTATTTAAAAGATTAGTTCCATTTAAAGCTATAATTATATCTATTGCAGTTACAACGCTTTTAAATGGTTCTATACTACTTCTTAATAGAAACATATTAAAAGAAAATACATTGTCTTATCTATTTTCTGTTAGTATTGTTTTTATATTTATGTTTATAAGACAGGCTTTGATAGAAATAAAATTTTCACAAAGCGACAAGATAGCAGGAGCTGTTACTTTAACTACCTATATAGATTCAGATAAATTGGCAATAATTACAGCTATCATACCAATAATATTATTAATAGGTGTAATTATAGCAAATATATTTTTCTCAGACTTTAACAATATGAAATATTTTATACCTGTTTTATATAGCAGTATAATATCATTTATAGTGATGAAAAGAAGAGTGATAACAAGCAGGCATTTATTTTCTATATTAATAGATTCTACATTATATGTATTATTTTTAGCGGCATTAATTTAAAAATAATTTATTTACAGAAAATTAATACCGCTGATGATTATTCCTTTCTTCTAAAGAGTGAAGAAGATGATGATTGTAAATGATTTGCTCTTAAATCAATAAGTTCAAATATAGTAGCAGAAGATAAACTTTCTCTCAAAGCTTTAGGAGCTTTAAGTAATTTAATAATCTCTTCATTAACCATCCATTCTTCATCATAATTACTGCTGATTGAATCTCTTGGAGCATATATCATATTGCTTCTAGCTAATACAATAAATCTGTTATTTTCATCATAATAACCTAACTCAGCAATAAAATAAGCATGAGGCATAGCTAAATTAATGTATCTATCTCCATAAATAGCATTAACATCAATTTCTCTATGTATTTCACCATTTGTAATATCATAACCAAATACATGAAATATTCTCACAGAAATTCTGCGGTTTTTCAAAGAGTGATAAGATATATCATAATCAGATATATCCCAATAGAAAAAGCACCATTCAGGGTCTCTCATCATTAAAGTTAATTTAGTTTCATTATATCTATCAGGTAATTCTCTAACAATATCAACATCATCAGGTATATATTGAGGCTTTGTTTCTTCTTCTTCAATTTCTACTTCAATAACTATTTCTTCTTCTTTTTTACTTTTTTTGGCAGTTTTCTTTGTTGTAGTTTTTTTAGCAGCTGTAGCTTTTTTTGCTGTAGTTTCTTTTTTTACAGTGGCTTTTTTAGCTGTTGCAGTTTTTTTAGCAGAAACTGATTCTTTTGCTGTAGTTGCCTTTTTAGATGTAGTTTTTTTTGCTGAAGCTGTAGCAGATTTTTTAGCTGTTTCTTTTTTTACTGTAGAGTTTTTAGGAGTAGATTCTTTTTTTACTGTAG
>NZ_SRZM01000005.1 GCF_019402445.1 Brachyspira pilosicoli | reverse complement strand
ATATTATATAGAGTATGAATTGTATTGTTGTAACCAATAATCCAAAAATTTTTGAACAAGTAAGAAGTAAAAATGCAGAAATAATTTATATGTCAGATTCGGATTTTATGGAAGTTCTTTGCAAAGTTAGAGATTTAGTACATTTAGGTTATCAATTATTAACTCATCCTATAGTTAGTAGTATAAAACCTTATGAAACTCCATATAAAAGCGTTGCTTTGTCTAAAGGTTCAGAATTGGATTTATATTCTCTAGAATTAATAGAGAATGCTATTGAGCTTACAAAAAACTTTTTGGATAAACCAAGAAGAAAATTGACAAAAGAAATAGATGAAGATTTTAGATTAATAGATTATAAATTAGTTATTGGAGCAATAGAAAATATTTTGTAGTATCAAATAATGGAGATTTTGTATGAGTAATTTATATGATTGTATTATAATAGGTGGCGGACCATCTGGTTTAGCTGCTGGAGTTTATTCTGCTAGAGCTAGATTAAAGACAATTCTTTTTGAGAAGGCTAGTTTTGGCGGACAGATTAGTATTACTGATGAGATTGCTAATTATCCTGGTTTTTATGAGCCAGATGAAGAGGCAAGACATCCTAAAAATCTTATTGGTAAAATGATAGAACAGGCTAAAGCTTTTGGTGCTGAAATAGAGCATAAAGAAGTTGTTGATGTAAAATTAGACGGCAAGGTTAAAGAAGTTAAAACTGCTGATGGAGAAGTTTATACATCAAAGACTGTAATAATTGCTACAGGTGCTCAGCCTAGAAAATTAGGTTGTAAGGGTGAATTAGAGTACACTGGTAAAGGTGTTTCTTATTGTGCTACTTGTGATGCTAACTTCTTTGAAGGTATGGAAGTTTTCTGTGTAGGCGGAGGAGATACTGCTGTAGAAGAAGCTATGTACTTATCTAAATTTGCTAGAAAGGTAACTTTGATAGTAAGAAAAGATTATGTACGTTGTGCTAATTCCATAGAAGAAAAAGCCAAAGCTAATCCTAAAATTGAAATAAAATTTAGAACTGAGCTTTTAGAGCTTAAAGGTGATGGAATAGTTGAGTCTGCAATATTCTTAAATAATGAAACAGGTGAAACTTATGAATATAAGGCAGATGAAGAAGATGGTACATTTGGTGTATTTATATTTGTTGGTTATGTTCCTCTAACAAAATTGTTTGAGGGTAAAGTAGAAATGAAAGATGGTTTCATTATTACAGATGAAGAGATGAAGACAAATGTTGAGGGTGTATTTGCTTGCGGTGATTTAAGACCAAAAATGCTTAAACAGGTTATTACTGCTACTGCTGATGGTGCTATAGCTGGTATTTCTGCTAACAAATATATAGAAGAACATTATTCTTGATTATTTAATTAAAGGAAACAATTTGTATATGATAAAATTTAAAGGCTGAGTAAAAAATATCTCTTGCGTTGCAATGAATGAATATTCTATTTATAGTGGTATTATTGCATTGTTTAATTTTCTAGGGATAAATTTATCAGGGATTAAATTGTTTTTATTTAAATTTAAGAGTGGTAGCATATTTTTATATGCTTCTGCTCTTTTTTTATTGCTTATAACTTATATTTATAAATAAAAATAAAAAAAATATAAAGGAGACTATATGAAGTTAGAGTTAGGCGAGATTTATATTAAAGATATAAAACTTGACAAAATTTCAAAAGTCGAGAATGGAGTACTCTATGTAAACGTTGATGAGATTACAAAGATGGTACTTGAAGACGACAAGTTGAAAAGTGTAAAAATCGATGTAGCTCGTCCGGGAGAATCTGTTCGTATAACACCTGTAAAAGATGTTATAGAGCCTAGAGTAAAAGTAGAAGGCAAAGGCGGAGTATTCCCTGGAATGATATCTAAAGTAGATACAGTAGGTGAGGGTAAAACTAATGTATTGAAAGGTGCTGCTGTTGTTACTTGCGGTAAAATAGTTGGTTTCCAAGAAGGTATCATTGATATGTCTGGTCCTGGTGCAGATTATACACCATTCTCTAAACTTAATAATTTATGTTTAGTTATAGAGCCAGTAGAGCCTATAGAAAAACATGATTATGAAGCTGCTGTAAGAGGTGCTGGTTTAAAAGTTGCTTCTTATTTAGGTAAGTTAGCTAAAGAAGTAAAAGCTGACAAAACTTTCACTTATGAAACTAAACCTATATTTGAACAAGCTGCAATGTATCCTAATTTACCAAAAGTAGGTTATGTATACATGCTTCAAACACAAGGCTTATTACATGATACTTATGTTTATGGTGTTGATGCTAAGAAAATAGTTCCAACATTTATTTATCCAACAGAAGTTATGGACGGTGCTATAGTAAGTGGTAACTGTGTATCAGCTTGCGATAAAAACACTACTTATCACCATTTAAATAACCCTGTAATTAAAGCTTTATATGAAAAACATGGTAAAGATATTAACTTTATGGGTGTTATTATAACAAATGAAAACGTATTCTTAGCAGATAAGATGCGTTCATCAGATTGGGCATCAAAATTAGCTAAATATTTCGGATTAGATGCAGTAATCATCTCTGAAGAAGGATTTGGTAACCCAGATGCTGACTTAATAATGAACTGCAGAAAAGCAGAAGCATTCGGAATTAAAACTTGTATTATTACAGATGAATATGCTGGTAGAGATGGTTCTTCACAATCTTTAGCAGATTCAGATGTATCAGCTAATGCTACAGTAACAGCTGGTAATGCTAATATAGTTATTAACTTACCAAAAATGGATAAAGTAATAGGTATGTTAGATTATACAGATAAGATAGCAGGCGGATTTGATGGTTCATTAAAACCAGACGGTTCTATTGAAGCAGAGATACAAGTTATCACTGGTGCTACAAATGAATTAGGTTTTAATAAATTTAGTGCTACAGGACTATAATTAGTTTTGTGTGTTAAATTATTAGAATATAAAACAAAATTTTTAGGAGGAAAGCCATGAGTATTTTAAATGGTAAAAAAGTAATTATCATTGGCGATAGAGACGGCATTCCTGGAGAAGCTATCAAAGCTTGCGTTGAAACAGTAAGTGACGCAGAAGTTTTGTTTGCTGCTACGGAGTGTTTTGTTTGAACAGCCGCAGGAGCGATGGATTTAGAGAATCAAAAGAGAATTAAAGAGTTTGCAGAAAAATTTGGTAAGGAGAATATAGTAGTATTATTTGGTGCAGCAGAAGCAGAAGCTAGCGGTTTAGCTGCTGAAACAGTAATGTTAGGTGACCCTACATATGCTGGTGCTTTAGCTAATGTTGCTTTACATTTAGATGCTTATCATGCTGTAGAACCAGAGTTCAAAGAGGCAGTAGATGCTTCTGTTTATGATGAACAGATTGGTATGGCAGAAATGACATTAAATGTAGATGAAATAATCGCAGAAATGAAAAGAATGCGTGAAGAAAACAAATAATACAGCTAACTTATAATTTTTTATAAAAAACAAATTCTCTAAAAAATAAAAAAAATCCATTGTAAATAAAAACCAGTTTGGTTTTTAAAAACACGGCAGCCTAATATTTATTTATTTGGTTGCCTTAAATTAAAAAATTAGGAGGCTTAAATGCCACAATATAAAATTGTTCATTATATTAATCAGTTCTTCGCTAACATTGGTGGTGAAGAAAAAGCTGATATAGCTCCAGAAAAAAGAGATGGAGTGGTTGGTCCTGGTGCGGGACTTCAAGGTGAGCTTAAAAAACTAGGTGTTGATGCTGAAGTTGTTGGTACTGTTATTTGCGGTGACTCTTACTTTAACGAAAACCTAGATAAAGCTAAAAAAGAAGTTTTAGATATGATTAAAAGCTTTAATCCAGATTTAGTTGTTGCTGGTCCTGCTTTTAATGCTGGTCGTTATGGTACTGCTTGCGGTACTGTTGCTAAAATGGTACAAGATGAATTAAAAGTACCTGCTGTTACTGGTATGTATGTTGAAAACCCTGGTGCAGATATGTTTAAGAAAGATGTTTACATCGTTTCTACTAAAGACTCTGCTGCTGGCATGAGAGATGCTTTACCAAAAGTAGCTAAATTGGCTGCTAAACTTCTTAAGAAAGAAGAAATTGGAACTCCAGAAGCTGAAGGTTATATACCTAGAGGAATACGTGTTCCATTATTTAGAGAGAAAAATGGTGCTGAGAGAGCTGTTGATATGCTTATCAAAAAAATCAAAGGTGAAGCATTTACTACAGAATATCCTATGCCAGATTTCGACAGAGTAACTCCTGGTGAAGCTATTAAAGATATTACTAAAGCTAAAATAGCAATAGTAACAAGCGGTGGTATAGTACCAACTGGTAACCCTGACCACATAGAATCTTCTTCTGCTTCTAAATATGGTAGATATTCTATTGATGATATGGGTGAAACAGCTCATGGTGGTTATGACCCTACTTATGCTAACCAAGACCCTAATAGAGTATTACCTGTTGACGTATTAAAAGATTTACAGAAAGAAGGTAAAATTGGAGAACTTTATCCATACTACTACACTACAGTTGGTAATGGTACTTCAGTTAAAAACTCTAAGGCTTATGCTAGTGAATTTGCTCAAACTTTAGTTAAAGACGGCGTTCAAGCTGTTATTTTAACATCAACCTGAGGAACTTGTACTCGTTGCGGTGCAACGATGGTTAAAGCAATAGAAGCTACTGGAATACCTGTAGTTCATATTTGTACTATTGTTCCTATATCTTTAACAGTTGGTGCTAACAGAATAGTTCCTGCTGTTGCTATACCTCACCCATTAGGTAATCCAAACTTATCTAAAGAGGATGAGAAAAAATTAAGACGTACATTAGTTGAAAGAGCTTTAAAAGCTTTATCAACTCCTGTAGATTCTCAAACAGTTTTTGAAAATTAATTGTTTTATTGAATCATAAAAATAAAAAAGGGGAGTACAAATATTTAATAATACTTGTATGTCCCCTTATTTTAATTAATATAAATATTTTGGAGAATAAAAGATGAGTTTTGCTGTATTAAAAGCTGCTGCTTATAGCTTAGTACATGCACCTGATATGGTTATTAATAATGGTACTACGCAAACAGTTGAAAGAGAAGTTAATCCTAATTCTGATTATTTAAAAAATATTAAAAAACATCTTAGACCATTTGAAGATGTTGTAAATTATGCACCTAACCAAACTTATATTGGTAATCTTCACCCTGAAGAATTAAAAAAGTTAGCTAGTCAAGTTTCTGAAGAGGTAAAAAAAGCTGGTGGAAGCTGGATTGGGGTTCCTTGTAAAGGTGATAGAAACGGAAAGTTTGGTGAGATTTTTGCTGAAGATGAATTCATTTTTATGATGAAAGTTTCTGACACTTTTGAACTTGTATATTTAGAAGCAGAGTTTGAGAAAAAAATGAAAGATGCTTATGTTGCTGTAGAATCTAAATATAAATCAGAAGAAGAAATTAAAAAAGATTTAGCTCAAGTAAAATGCGAAACTAAGATAGAAGAAATTGAAAGATTAATCAAAGAAGAACATGCTGAGGGTTTATACTTCAATGAAAAATTAGTTGGTTGTGTAAAAAGAGCTCATGATGTTGATATTAACTTGAGTGCACATGTTATTTTTGAAAACTTAGCAGTTAAAGCTTCTGGTATAATGGCTTTAAAAGAACTTATTAGAAAGAAAAATGTTGATCCTAGCAGTATTGATTTAGTAATAGAATGTTCTGAAGAGGCTTGCGGTGATATGAACCAAAGAGGCGGTGGTAACTTTGCTAAGAGTGTTGCAGAAATTGCTGGTATACCAAATGCTACTGGTTTTGATATTAGAGGTTTCTGTGCTGCTCCTTCACATGCTTTAGTAACAGCTGCTTCATTAGTAAAAGCTGGCTCTTACAAAAATGTTGTAATAGTTGCTGGTGGTGCTACTGCTAAATTGGGTATGAATGGTAAAAGCCATGTAACTAAAAATCTTCCTATTATAGAAGATATACTTGGTGCTTTTGCTGTATTAATCAGTGAAAATGACGGGGTACACCCAATTATTAGAACTGATGTACTTGGAAGACACACTGTTGCTACTGGTTCTGCTCCTCAGGCTGTTATGAACTCTTTGGTAGTTAATCCTTTAGAAAAAGCAAACTTAAAAGTTACTGATATAGATAAATATACTGTTGAGATGCAAAACCCTGATGTTACTAAACCTGCTGGTGCTGGCGATGTACCTGAGGCTAATTACAAAATGATAGCTGCTATTGGTGTTAAGAAGGGTGATATTGAGAGAAGTCAATTAGCAGAGTTTGTTGAAAAACATGGTATGTCTGGTTGGGCTCCTACTCAAGGACATATTCCATCTGGTGTACCTTATTTGGGTTATGCTATTGAAGATATTATGGCTGGTAAAATTAACCGCATAATGCTTATAGGTAAAGGTTCACTTTTCTTGGGAAGAATGACTAACCTTTTTGATGGTATATCTGTTATTATAGAAAAAAATAATGGTGATAAAGGCACTGGCGAAGGTGTTTCTAAAGAAGAAGTTAATAAACTTATTGCTAATGCTATGAGAGATTTTGCTAAAAGCATGTTAGGTGAATAAGGAGGTATTATATATGAGTGATGCTTCTAATTCAGCTATAAAATCTATGATAGGGGAGACTTTTCTCTCTCTTGCTAATGCTTTAGAAACTGGTCAATTTGGTAAGAAGGTTCGCGTTGGCATAACAAACAGAGGTTCTGAGCATGGTGCAGAAGCTGTATCTCTTGGCGGCGTAATAGCTATGAAGAGAAACAAAAATGTTGAAGTTGTTTTGATTGGTGAAAAAAACTCTACTGGTCTTCAAACAATAGAAACTGATTGCGATGAAAAAGCTCATAAAATAATGGAAGAGATGCTTGCTAAAGGAGAGTTGGATGCTTGTGTTACTATGCATTATCCTTTTCCTATAGGAGTATCTACTGTTGGAAGAGTTATTTCTCAGGCTAATGGTAAAGAAACTTTTATTGCTACTACTACTGGTACTTCTGCTACTGTTAGAGATCAGGCTATGTTTAAAAATGCTATTTATGGTATTATAACAGCTAAAGCTTGCGGTATAAAAGAGCCTACTGTTGGTATATTAAATATTGACTCTGCTCGTACAGTTGAGAGAGCTTTAAAAGAGCTTGCTTCTAATGGCTACAATATTAAATTTGGTTCTTCTAATCGTGCTGATGGCGGTGCGGTATTAAGAGGTAATGACCTTATTACTGGTGCTGTTGATGTTGTAGTTTGTGATTCGCTTACTGGAAACATTCTTATAAAGATGTTCTCATCATTCAATAGCGGCGGAAGCTATGAGGCTATTGGATATGGATATGGTCCTGGTATAGGATTTGGATTTAAAACTCCGATATTTATTATATCTAGAGCTTCTGGTTCTAATGTTATTGCTGGTGCTATAGAGTATGCTTATCAGTGTATTAGCGGCAATATAATAGATGTTATGAATAAAGAAGAAGAGGAAGTAAAAAAATATGGTTTTGATGCTATATTGGAAAGCTTAAAACCTAAGGCTTCTTCAGTTACTGAAAAAGCTAAACCTACTGTTGCTAAAGAAGTTGTAACTGCTCAGATTCCTGGCGTTGAGGTTATGGATTTGGATGCGGCTGTAGAATTAGTTATGGAAAATGGTATATATGCAGAGTCTGGTATGGGTTGTACTGGACCTATCATATTGGTTAGTGATAAAAATAAAGAAAATGCAGAAAATATTTTGAGAAAAGGCGGATTTATATCTTAGTTTAAGATTGTCTGCTGTGAAGAACAATTATAGTAACTTTTTTACTAGTTAAAAATATGGAAACATTAGGTATAAAAATAATATCTAGTGTTTCCATTTTTTATTTTATTAATATATTAAAATCATAGGAGTTTATTATGGATGTTATTTCAAACATAGTAGCAAAGGTAAACAGTATTTTATGGGATTATCTATTGATAATCATGCTATGCGGTAGTGGAATTTATTTCACTTTAAGACTTAAGTTCGTACAAATAGCAAAGTTTAAAGATGGCTGGAATAGAACTTTTGGAAACCTTTCTTTAAGAGGTAAAGCTGCTGATAAAGAAGGTATGAGTTCTTTCCAATCTCTTGCAACTGCAATTGCTGCTCAGGTTGGTACTGGTAACTTAGCTGGTGCTGCTACTGCTTTAATTGCTGGCGGTCCTGGTGCAATATTTTGGATGTGGGTTTCTGCTTTCTTTGGTATGGCTACTATATTTGTTGAGGCTTCTTTAGGTCAAAAATATAAAACTACTACTGAAGATGGTCATGTTATAGGCGGACCTGCTTATTATATACGTGCTGCTTATCAAGGTTTTTTTGGTAAATTTTTAGCTGCTTTATTTGCTATATTTATTATATTAGCTTTGGGTTTTATGGGTAATATGGTTCAATCAAACTCTATATCTGGTGCTTTTGTTAATGCTTTCCCTACTATTAAACCTATATATGTTGGTATAGTATGTGCTATAATATCTGCCTTCATATTTATTGGCGGTTTAAAAAGAATAGCTTCATTTACTGAAAAAGTTGTACCTATAATGGCTTTATTATATATAATAGGTTCTGTAATCATTATAATAATGAATATTAAAAATCTTCCTAGTTCTATAGCTTTAATATTCACTGCTGCTTTTAATCCTCAAGCTGTTATAGGCGGAGGATTGGGTATAGGTATACAGCAAGCTATGCGTTTTGGTGTTGCTCGCGGTTTATTCTCTAACGAAGCTGGTATGGGTTCTACTCCTCATGCTCACGCTTTAGCTAAAGTTAAACATCCTTGTGAACAGGGTGTTGTTGCTATGATAGGTGTATTTTTTGATACATTTGTTGTTGTTACTTTAACTGCTTTAGTTATATTAACTTCTAACATATTACAAACTAAAATATATCCTTTAGAATCAGCTTCACTTATACCTGAAATGTTAAAAGGTGTTGGTTTGCCTCAAGAGGCTTTCAGAATGGGATTTGGTTTCTTTGGTGTAGTATTTGTTGCTATATGTTTATTCTTCTTCGCTTTCACTACTATAGTAGGTTGGTATTTCTTTGGAGAGCAAAATATTAAATATTTATTTGGAGTAAAAGCTGCTAAAGTTTATGCTGTATTTGTTGTAGGTTTTGTACTTTTAGGTTCAGCTTTAAAAGTTGACTTGGTATGGTCTTTAGCTGATACTTTCAATGGTTTAATGGTTATTCCTAACCTTTTAGGTCTTTTGGCTTTGGGCGGAGTTGCTTCTGCTTTATTTAAAGACTATAATAATATAAATAAAAAATAATAAACATAATTTTTGATTTTTTATTAATAAAATGTCTGGTAAGTATTACTTCCAGACATTTTTCATCTAAATAACTCTTATTATTTATAGTAATAAATAATAAAATAATTTTTTTATATATTTTTTCTTAATGAAAAAGATTTGTTAAGAATATTTTTGTATTTTAATTTATTTATAAATGTAATATTGTTACATTTATTATTAGGAGATATAATGTATATTATTGAACAATTAGTTTCAAAGATTAATTCATTTTTGTGGGATTATACATTACTTATATTTTTATGCGGTACGGGGCTTTATTTTACTATACGATTAAGATTTATACAGATAAGGGAGTTTAAGGATAGTTTTAAGTCTACATTTGGTTCTGTTTCTTTGAAAGGAAATGCTGCTGACGAGCATGGTATGAGTTCATTTCAATCGCTTGCAACTTCTATTGCTGCTCAGGTTGGTACTGGTAATTTAGCTGGGGCTGCTACTGCTTTAGTTGCTGGAGGACCTGGAGCAATATTTTGGATGTGGGTGTCTGCTTTTTTAGGTATGTCTACAATATTTGCTGAAGCTACATTGGCTCAAAAATTTAAAACTTATAAAGATGGTCAAGTGATAGGAGGACCTGCTTATTATATACAGGCTGCTTATAAGGGTGGTTTTGGTAAATTTTTAGCTGGTTTATTTGCTATTCTTATTATTTTAGCTTTAGGAATAATGGGCAATATGGTGCAGTCTAATTCTATATCATCTGCTTTTTCTAATTCTTTTCCTGTTAATACAAAAGTTGTGGGAGTGATAGTAGCTATTATTTCTGGATTTATATTTTTAGGTGGTGTTAAAAGAATAGCTTCATTTACAGAGAAGATTGTTCCTATTATGGCTATATCTTATCTTCTTGGTGCTATTATATTAATACTTTTAAATATTACAAAAGTGCCTCATGCTTTTTATATGATATTTGTATCAGCATTTAATCCTGAGGCTATAATTGGCGGTTCTTTGGGAATAGGAATACAGCAGGCTATGCGTTTTGGTATAGCTAGAGGATTATTCTCAAATGAGGCTGGTATGGGTTCTACTCCTCATGCTCATGCTATTGCTAAAGTTGACCATCCTTGCGAGCAGGGTGTTGTTGCTATGATGGGAGTGTTCTTTACTTTTATAGTATTAACATTAACTGCATTAGTAATACTTACTTCTGGAATATTGGAAAATCAAGTTTATAATTTAGAATCTCCAAGTTTAATATCTGAATCTTTAAAAGGTATTGGTTTGGCTCAAACAGCTTTTCAAATGAAATTTGGACATATTGGTGTAATATTTATTGCTTTATGTTTGCTTTTCTTTGCTTTCTCTACAATTATTGCTTGGTATTTCTTTGGTGAGCAGAATATTAAATATTTATTTGGTCAGAAGGCTACGAAAGTATATGCTTTAGTTGTGGTTGTATTTATATTTATAGGTTCTACTCTTAAAGTTGATTTAGTATGGGCTTTGGCTGACTGTTTTAATGGCCTTATGGTAATACCTAACCTTCTTGGTATATTGGCATTAAGTCCTCTTGTATCATCTCTTGTAAAAGATTATAAGAGGTTCAAAAAAGAGAAAAAAAATAAAGCTAATTAATATAATTCTATAATATATATAAAAGACTTGTTGGATTTTTAATAATCTGCAAGTCTTTTTTTATTTATTATTTAATTTTTTTAGTTTATCTCTATTACTTCTATAGGCTATTATAGGCATATCTCCTGGTATTAGTTTTTCTTCTTTCATTCCTAAATATGATTCTTTAGGGCTTTGAGTTTTTACAACATCTTTATCTTGTTTTAATACATAAGCTGAGAATTTTTTACCTATAAAGTTTACTATATTTTTTATTATTGGTATATTTACGAGTTTTTGATAAAATCTAATATAAACAATAGTATTCTCATCATCAACAGGGGCAAATGCTGCAAACACTCTCATTTTTTCAAATATGTAATTTTGCCAAATATTAGGAAAATAAAAATATAAAAAATATTTAAAATCTTCTTTTTTCATTTCTGATGCACTTAATGCTTTTTGTCCATTATCAATTACATTATTTACATAAAACTTTAATGTATTAGTATTTTCATCTAGTTCTACTAATGGACCATTAACTACTGTTTTATTTCCTTTGCCTATTGTATTATAATGAACAAAGGCTACATGAACTACATCAAGTTGATTTTCTATGCATCTTGTATAATGATTATGCCATTCATCTCTTATTGTAGAGTAAGAAAAATTTTTATCTTTCAAATCATCTGGAAACATTATTTTATCATTGATTTTATCTTTATCTCCATACCATAACCATATTAAACCATAAAGCTCTCTCACCTCATAGCTTTCAACAAAAAATCTTTCATCAACTTGAGTATTTTTTCCATTGGCAGGAATCATTACAACTTTGCCGTTTTTGTTAAATTGAAAACCATGAAAAGGGCAGGCTATATTATTACCGCATACTTTTCCATGAGAAAGAGAAGCCCCTCTATGACAGCATTTATCTTCTATACAGCATATATTATTATTTTTATCTCTCCAGAATACTAGATTTTTATTTAATCTTTTAGCGAAGAGCGGTTTGTTTTTCTTTACTTCTTTAGAGTCTAACACTCCATACCACATATTGTATATCATATGTTTGTTCCTTAATTTAATATCAATATTTCATAATTATATACCTTTATTTTAATAAATAAACATTTTATAGTATGAATTTTATAAAAATTTATACTATAACCTTTTATATG
>NZ_SRZM01000049.1 GCF_019402445.1 Brachyspira pilosicoli | reverse complement strand
AAAAATTATTCTTGTAGTATTCAAACTATCTCTAAAAATATAAAATCTACTCGAATAAACTGCCATAGCCATAATAATACTTGCAAATAAAGTTTTAATAGTATTAATTTTACCTTTATTAAGCGAGAAAGACATATTCATTCTCTTCATAAGCAATATATATAATATAATAAAAGAAACAATATTTGCCAATACACTTGAAATAGAAATACCTATAATATCAAAATGAAATATATAAACACATAAATAATTGCTAATAGCATTAATAATAAAAGCAAAAAAAGCTATATATACAGGAGTTTTCATATCTTTCATAGCATAAAAAGACTGAACAACTATCCTATAACTAGCTACAAAAAAAAGTGAAATAGATAAATACCTTAAAGCATTAGATACAAGCAAAGTGGATTTTTCTGAAAAAGCCCCATATTGAAAAATCATAGCAACAATTTCTTTACCTAAGATAATAAACCCAAAAGTGGCAGGTATAGTTATTAATGCCACCAATCTCAAAGAATAAGATAATGTATCTTTTGCCTCATCATACTTCTCATTAGCTATTAATTTGCTTAAAGTAGGAAGCATAACTGTAGCTATACTAACAGCAAAAACACCCAAAACAAACTCATGTATTCTATTAGCAAAAGTAACAGCCGACACCCTCCCCTCTCCAATAGCACCAGCAAAAGCAGTAGATACAAGCAAATTAATCTGATAAATACTAGCCCCAAATATACCAGGAGCAAATAGTTTAATCATTTTTAAAACATAACTATCTCTAAAGTCAAAATTAGGCAAAAAATTAAACCCAAGCCTATTAACAAAAGGAATCTGATAAGCAAACTGCACCATTCCTCCAATAAGTACCGCTATAGCAAAAACATAAGACATATTATTAAAAACATTAGGAAGCAAAAAATAAAATATTAATGCTAAAGATATAATAACAATATTAAGAAGTATTGGACTTGCAGCAGATATAGAATAATACCCCCTCACATTTAAAACACCCTGCATCAAAGCGGCAAGTGAAATAAACAAAAGATAAGGAAACATTATTCTTGATAAATCGACAGCCAATCTATAAGCCTCATAGCTTGCCGATTTATAAAGCAGCTTTACTAATAAAGGTGAAATTAATATTCCGACAAAAACTATAAATATTAGTATTAATGACAACAGTGTAAAAATAGCCCTAAAAAAAACTTTGGAAGCCTCAATACCTTTATTTTTTTCAAGGTCAGTAAAAACAGGTATAAAACTAGCAACCATATTGCCCTCAGCAAATAATCGCCTCAAAAGGTTTGGAAGTATAAAGCCTATTGCAAAAGCATCTGCTATAAATGTTGTTCCAAGTAAAATAGCCTGTATCTGGTCGCGTACAAGTCCAAAAATTCTGCTTATGGTAGTTACAACAGACATCTTCAAACTTGATTTTACTATACTTTCTTTTGTATTTACTTTCTCATTTTTATCTTGCATACAATTATCTCTTATATCGTTATTATCTATATATAACTATTATTAATTAAAATAAGAAAAATACTGAAATTATATTATTGATTAATTATTCTTTTTTGTCTTCTTCTTGCAAACTTTTTTTATCTTTTTTTAGAGATTTCTTTTCTTTTTTTAGAGCTTTTTTAGCTTCTTTCAAAGCCTGCTTTTCCTCTTTTTTTAATTCTTTAGCTCTAATTTTTTCTCTCTTAGCTTCCATCTTAGCTTCTTTTTTAGATTCCTTTGAGGCTTTCTTTTCTTCTTTTTTTAATTCTTTAGCCTTAATTTTTTCTCTCTTAGCTTCTATCTTAGCCTCTTTTTTAGCATTTTTTATAATTCTTTTTTTAGCTCTATTCACAGAAACTTTTTCAAAAAAAACTAATATCCAAAACTTTATATAATCACAATATAAAAATATCCTAAAAATATTTCTTTTAAGATAAAAAGACTCATCTTTATTTGCTTCAATTATTTTCATGCTAGGCGATTTTTTCTTTCCGCAAAAACAGTCCAAAGGTCTAGATATAGGTACACATAATTTCATACCTAATTTACCATTGTTTTCATTAAACCAATATAAAGACTTTTTAAAAGGCATATATATAAAAAATACATCTGGATTCATTTTTTTAAATCCAATAAAAGCTTTATCCAATTCTGATTTATTTTTTGTATTTTGATAAGTTCCAAGTATACTAATATCAGGATATATTTTTTTCATTTTTTCGGTGATTGTAAAAAAATACTTCTCTTCATCACCAAATAAAAACATAGTCATTTTTCTTTGTTCTATATAAGATAATATATCAGAAAATAAATTAAAGTCTTTAATATATTCTAATTCTTCTTTATATATAAACTTATATGCTTTAGAGATGGAAGGATGAGCAGCAATTACCAAAGAAGCATTTTCTATAATATTTTTTAATTTTTTATTAAAACGCACACTCAATAATTGATGCACATCCAATGTTACTATAAGAACATCATTTCCATCTTTTAGTTGATCTAAAGCAGTATATAAATCATTGTTAAAGGTATCTATTCTAATACCTAACAAAGAATTTTTATTTATCATAAAATATTAAGCCCTAAAATCATATAGCAAGAGTTCTACATAACTCTAAATCTATAGGATCAACTTTAGGAACTTTTTTAACAGCATCAGCTAATGGAGTATAAGTGTACTCACCTTTCCATATACCAACAGCAACATTTCTCTTACCTTCTAATAATGCCTTAACTGCAATATAACCAAATCTTGCAGCCATAAGACGTTCACGAGAAGTAGGAGAACCGCCTCTTTGCATGTGTCCAAGTATAGTTACACGTGTATCAAAACCTGTTTTACCTTCTATCTGCTTAGCTACCTCCATAGCTCCGCCAGACTCATCTCCCTCAGCAACTACTATTATAGAAGATTTTTTACCCCTCTTTTTTGCTGCTTGTAAATTTTCTACTATTTTATCAATATCAGTAGTAGTTTCTGGAATAAGTATATCCTCAGCACCAGAAGCTATACCAACTTCCAAAGCAATATAACCAGCATGTCTTCCCATAACCTCAACTACAAAACATCTTCCATGGCTAGTAGCTGTATCTCTTAATTTATCTATAGCCTCCATTGCAACATTTACTGCTGTATCATATCCTATAGTATAATCAGTACCGAATATATCATTATCTATAGTACCAGGTATACCAATAACAGGAAACTCTTCATGGTGATTAGCAAAATCTAATGCACCTTTATAAGTACCATCACCACCTATAACAACTAAAGCATCTATACCATTATATTTCATATTATCAGCTGCTTTTTTCATACCTTCTTCTGTTTGAAACTCTGGAGATCTTGCAGAAAATAAAATTGTACCACCATGGTTAATAATGCCACCAACAGAACCAGCATTCATTTGATAAACATTATTATACATTAAGCCCTGATAGCCCTCTCTTATACCAACTACCTCTAAACCATTAGCTATAGCTGTTCTAACAACACTTCTTATAGCAGGGTTCATTCCTGAAGCATCACCACCGCTTGTTAATACTCCTATTTTCTTTATATCAGCCATATTGAAATAACTCCTTATAAAACATATAATATTTAATTATATTATTATTTATCTAATTTTTTGTTATATATATTATATATTAATAATAAAAGAATTGATATACAAAAAAAGAAAAAAAATTAACATGATAAATTCACAGTACATTGAAATAATTAACATCATAGAAAATAAAAGATGGGATAAACTTAAATATCTCCTAAACGATATGCACCCTGTGGAAATAGTGGACATAATTCGTATATTAGAAAGCAATAAAGATAAAACAATTCTTTTTAGATTATTATCAACAGAAAAATCTGCTTTAGTCTTTGCAGAATTGGATGCTAATGAACAGGAAGAATTAATATCTTCTATGAATGATAAAGAAATAGAAGAATTAATGCATGAAATGAGTCCTGATGATAGAACTTCTCTTTTTGAAGAGCTTCCAGAAGAAATAAATAAAAAAATATTTTCTTTAATGGAAAAAGAAGATTTAGATATAAGTAAAAAATTATTAGCATATCCAGAATATAGTGTTGGTCGTATAATGACTACAGAATATATATCTATCTCTCCGAACTTCTCTGTAAATCAAACTTTGGAATATATTAGAAAACATGGTAAAGATTCTGAAACTTTTGAGGTTATATATATAGTTAATAATAAAAATATATTATTAGGATATATTTTATTAAAAGATTTACTATTTGCTAAAAAAACTGACATAATAGAAAACCTTATGCATACAGATATAATCTATCTTTCTGCATATTCAGACCAAGAAGAGGCTGTACTTGTTGGAAGGAAATATGATTTATTGTATATACCTGTAGTAGATGCAAAAAATGCTTTAATAGGGATTGTTACTATTGATGATATATTTGACATCGCTGAAGAAGAAGAAACTGAAGACTTTCATAAATTAGGTGCTATAAGTATAGATGATGACTTTACAGGAAACATCAAACAAGCTCCAATACTAACTCTATACAAAAAAAGAATTACTTGGCTTTTTATATTAGTTTTTATAAATATATTTTCTGGATATTTTATAGGAATATTTGAAGAGACTATAAGCAAATATGTTTCTTTAATATTCTTTTTACCGCTTCTAATAGACAGTGCCGGAAATGCAGGAGCTCAATCTTCTACTCTAATAATAAGAAGTTTATCGCTTGGAGATGTAAAAAAAAGCGACTGGCTGTTTATGTTTTTTAAAGAGATTGCTATATCTTCTATACTTGGAATTACTATGAGTTTAGCTGTATCACTTCTTGCTATATTTAGGGGAGGGTTAATGATAGCTTTGGTGGTATCATTATCTATGATATGTGTTGTAGTGATAGGAAGTCTTATAGGGTTATGTTTGCCTTTTATATTTGTTAAATTAAAAAAGGACCCTACTACAAGCAGTGTGCCTTTAGTAACTTCTATATGTGATATTACAGGTACTTCTATATATTTATTATTAGCAAGCATAATACTCACAAAAATTAATATATAAACATTCTAATAAAATAATTTAAAAAATAAAAAACGAATGTAATATTAAACTATTCCGATAATAATTAAAACTATTTTTAGGAATTTTAATTATGAAAAAATACATAGTTTTAATATTTATTTTTGCTGTATGCTCTATATATGCAAATAATTATGATAGTATGATAAAATCAATGAAATTAGAAAACATAGAAGAATTATCTATATCCGATGAAAACTCAACTATTACATTCAATCAATTAGCAGAATATTATGCAAGCATAGTAACAGATAAAAATGCTACCCCAGAGCAATTAGAAGCTTTAGGAAATATTATAAAATTATGGACAGATACTATAAATCAAAACTTCTCTAAAGAAGAAATATTTACCAAATACAGCACAGTAACATCAACTCTATCATCTATGTCTATACTTTTAATATTAAGAATAGCAATAAAAGACAATAACATACCAACTGAAGAAATGCAAAAAAGTATTTATGAATCAATTAATAATAAATTTATACCATCATTTGCACAATTTAAAAATGACGGTTGGAAAACAGATTTTAACTTTTATGTAATAAATATGTCAGCTGCAGTTTGTAAATGGTATGAAGATAAATCTAAAAAACTAGACTATCCAGATTTCAAAGTATGGAGAGATGGAGATTTTTAAATTAAATATATAAAAAATATTCATGGAGGAATAAAATCATGGAAGCACAAGTTCAAGAGAGAGAAGATGTTATCACTATTGAAGCTAAAGATGACATTAGAACTTTAATTACAAAGTATAAAGAGCAAAATATTATAACTATCACAAGCAAAAAAATTAAAGCGTTATAAATAGTAAATGTGAAATAAAAGGCAATTATTAAAAACAATAGTTGCCTTTTCTTAATTAAAAACAATAAGAATATATTTATATACTTATATATTTTAAATAGATTTTAAAAATATTAATAATTATATTCTAAACTAATCTCAAATATATGCTCTAAAATC
>NZ_SRZM01000048.1 GCF_019402445.1 Brachyspira pilosicoli | reverse complement strand
TTTTAAAAAAATAAAAAAAATACTAAACTAAATTTAAGTTTATGCCGATAGTGCCGAGAATTAATACATAGAAAAACGAAGGTCCAAAGATTTGGCGGTCTCGAACCTTTCGTTTTTATTATTAATTGATAAACCATATTTAGGTATTTTTATTTGCAGATAAAAATGCCTTGAGAGTTTATGACTTACCAAAAACCTTAATTTGTTTAAAATCTCGGAAAGTCATAAATTCTCTTTAATATTTTTTGCCAATTAGGCACGGATGCCTTTTTGAATAAATATATCAGGGAGGATGACAATGATCATCAATAATAATATCAGTGCAGTAAATGCACAACGTACTTTAAAATTTAGAAATGTAGACCTTTCTAAAGATATGGCTTCTTTAGCTTCTGGTATGAGAATCAACAGAGCTGGAGACGATGCTTCTGGATTAGCAGTATCTGAAAAAATGCGTACACAAATCCGCGGTTTACGTCAAGCTGAAAGAAACACTCAAGATGGTATATCTTTCATTCAAACTACTGAAGGTTACCTTCAAGAGAGCCAAGACATCTTACAAAGAATTCGTGAATTAGCTGTACAATCTGCTAACGGTATATATACTGATGATGACAGAATGCTTATTCAAGTTGAAGTTTCTCAATTAGTAGATGAAGTTAACCGTATTGCTAGCCAAGCTCAATTCAATACTCTTAACATGCTTACTGGTAGATTTGCTGACCCTAATGCTGGCGGTGCTCCTGCTGCAAGTATGTGGTTTCACATGGGTGCAAACATGGACGAAAGAAGAAGAGTTTATATAGGAACTATGACTGCTGCTGCTTTAGGTTTACAAAATACTGCTGATGGCACTACTCTTTCTATTTCTTCTATCGACAAAGCTAACAGTGCTATAGGTTTAGTTGATGAAGCTTTAATGAAAGTTTCTAAACAAAGATCTAATCTTGGTGCTTATCAAAACAGATTAGAGCTTACTGCTCAAGGTTTAATGATAGGTTATGAAAACACTATGGCTTCTGAAAGCAGAATAAGAGATACTGATATGGCTGAAGCTTCTGTTAAATTTGCTAAAGACCAAATACTTAGTCAAACTAACTTAGCTATGCTTGCTCAGGCTAACACTATGACTCAAGGTGTATTACGCTTAGTTCAGTGATGATTTTTATTGATTGATTGAAAAGTTAAAAAAAGCTGCTTTCTAAATGAGAGCAGCTTTTTTATTAATATATATATTTTTTTATAATTTTTTATTTACTCTTTATTTTCTTTTACCAAATATATCATAGGAACACTTACAATAGTTACTGCATATTTTACAAAGAAGTTAAAAATAAATATACCTAAAAGTGCATCAAAAGGCAATGCTCCATAAAAAGCTATCACTACAAACAATAAATTATCAACCGGTATACTAAAAGCATTGCTAATTAATACTCTAAGCCATTGATATCTTTTAGTGATTTTTGTTACAAAGAAATGATAAATCTCAGTATCAACCAATTCTGCTATTGTAGAGCCTACTATAGATGCTATTGCTATTCTAAGTACTGGGCTTAATGTTAATTGAAAAGCTTCATTAAATTGCCAACTGCTGTCTGCTGGTATATTTGATACTATATAAAAATAAATTGGGGTAAAGATATTTATTATAGCTGATACTATTATTAATTTTTGTGTATTTTTTTTGCCTATTGTTTTATGAGCCATATCTCTTATTGTAAAGGCTAATGGATAGAGAAATGTACCTCCGTCTACTGCTAAATTTAATACATTTGCTATCTTTACGCTTGCTATATTTGATATCATCTGGCAAGCTATGTAAGAACCTATAATAATTATGCTAATAAATGAAAGTTTGTACTCGTAGTTTTTTTCCATAAATTTTTTTTCCTTTTTTTATTATAATAAAATGGACTTTATTATATATTTTTCATAAAATTTTAGAAGATAAAATTTTTTTTAATTATGAATTTTTTATATATTTTTTAATTATTCTTTTAAGGTTACTTCATCTATAAGCCTAATAAGTTCATTAGACCTTGACACTATGCTCTCTTTAAAAGCAGATAAAGTATCCTCTCCAGCTTTGGTATTTTTTAATTCTCTTTTAAAAGCATCAGCAATATTAAGGCAAGCAAGTATAGCTATAACATCTCTTGGCTGCTTATCTCCATAAATCTCTGAAATCTCTTTCATACTTTCATTAACAAATGCTGCCAACTCTTTTAAATATTCAACATTCTCTTCATCATATTTAATGCTTAAATTTCTTCCAAATATATTAACTTCTAAATTACTTCCCATAATATTTCCTAATTATTATTATTATTTAGAGTCATCATCAAAGAAGAAATCTTCCTCATCATCATCGCCAAACATATACTGGTCTTCTTCATTAACATCAAAATCATAAGAATCATTATTATTATCATCTTGCTGATGACTTACTTCTTTATACTCTTCTTCAATAATAGTTTCTATTTTATCATTATTATCTTCTATATCTGAATCCCAACTTGCATCATAAGCACTAGAAAAAGGGTCTTCATCTTCATTCACTTTTACATTAGCAACATTACTATAATTTTTTTGAATATTATTATTATATTCCTCTTTAATATCATCTGCCTTAATATTATCTGATTTAGTATTATCTGACACTTCACTACTAAAACTTTCTTCGATAATATTTGATTTTAATTCTTCTAATTCTGCCTCTTTATCTTCTATTATTGTATTTTCTGTAGTATAGTTGTTTTCAATATTTTCTATGTTTTCTTTAATTTTTTTAATATCTAAATCTGTAATATTATTATTTGCATTTAATTTATCAGAAATATTATCATCTATCATAGCTTTATCTATTTTACTAATTAAACTAAATACACTGCTTTGAACTTCTTCATTTTCTTTTTTGATGTTATCTATATTACTGTTTATTGTTTGAATTTCTTTTTTAAGATTATCATTTTCTTCCATAAGAGATAAACAATCTTTTTCAAATCTTTCTATATTTGTTTTAAGGCTATCTCTTTCTATCTTTGTAGCTTCCAATTCTTTCAATAGATTTTCTTTTTCTCTTAAAATATTATCTCTTTCTTCTTTGAGAGAATTATAATTATCGTTAATATTTCTTTTATCTGTTTCTAATATAGTCTTATCTTCTTTTATTGACTGCAATTGAGATTGTAATTCATTTATGCTATTTTGAAGATTTTCTTTTTCTAATACAAGATCATTTATATTTTTACGTAAAACATTTTTTTCTGAGGAAAGAATCTTCCATTCTTCTAATAATTCTTTTACTTTATTTTCTAATACACTAAACTCTTTCAATTTTTTCCCCCAAAACCATAGTATAAAAAATTATATCACATATAATGCAATTGTCAATTTTTTATTTATATGATAGAATTGAACAAATAAAATAAAAATTAAAAAACGTACATAATGAAAAAACTAATATTTATTCTTATTCTTAATTGTTTAGCTCTCTTCGCACAATCACCATATTCTGAGAAAGAACAGAGATTACTTAAAGGCGTAATAGATGTTTGGCCTTATATAGGTTTAGAGCCTATTAGACCAACTACATCATATATACCTTATGACTACATACATGAAAGCTACAAGAGAGATAATCCAGATCCTAGAATTTTCTCTTCTAGATTATTGTATGAATTATCAACAATAGAGCTTCATATGAATACTGTTATAGGAGTGGATTTAAAAAACGGAAACTTTTCTATGCCTAACATGTATTTTTCTGTAGGTAAAAGTTTTCATTATGATTGGATATTTTCTGCAACTCCTTTTGTAACACTTTCAAGCAAATTAAATGTATTTAGTGAAAATGGAAAAGTTAATGCTAGAGGAAATATAGAAGTTTATGATGCTGGTATAGAAACAGTAACATTAACAAGGCTTTTATTATCTTTTAGAATGAAAGCTGTTAATGATATTAATGAATCTACTTTTATGCTATTGCCTTCTGTGGTTGATAGCTCTACTGAAAATTTTGAAGATGTTCCTCATTGGTATTTGCCAAGAATAAATAATGCTATGGGCTTTAGAACAGGTTTTATTGGGCATTATTATGAGCTTTCTTATTCACAAGGGTTTACTGAAAACTCTTCTCCTTTGGCAGCGGTTTTTAAAATTAATGGAGATTATTTCAAAGTACAATTTTTGTATCAGTACAATAAAAAGTCTTCTCTCTCTCCAGAAGCTTTTGATAATAATA
>NZ_SRZM01000047.1 GCF_019402445.1 Brachyspira pilosicoli | reverse complement strand
TTTGGTTCTTTTTGCGGCGGGAAAAAGAACGACAAAAAAGTTGAATAAAACAAAAAATTACATTGTAAAATATAGTTGTTTAACATATCTTAAAAGAATTTAAGTTTTTTGCTTGTGGTGGCTTTGCCACCACGCCCCCAGTTCTTTTGCCGATAGGCACCTACTCGGTATTGGTATAAAAGAACCCTATATCCTTCGGATACGCTTCGCGAAGAACTGCATTTTTTTATCTAAAATGTTGGTATTACTTCTTTTATAAATATTTATTGAATACAAAGCTAAAGTATTTGCACTTTTTGCAACTTTTTGCGGCGGGAAAAAGTTGATAGAAAATTATTATTTTAATATATATTAAAAATTTTTAACTTTTTTATTTTAGTTATTTGCAGGGCTTTGCCCTTAACGAAGTACACACCGTGCAGCACCCCAGTTCTTTTGCGACCGAAGGAAGTGCCCTTGCGGCGTGCCACAAAGAACCAAAAAGGATGCATTTTTTAGCCTAAAATAAAAGCTTGGAGTATAGTTTTATATAAAATCAATTATTTTATAATATTCCTGCTGTCATAATATTCCTGCCACCTGCGGCCTAGTTTTTGTGCTTTTATTTTTACAGCATTATTAAAATAGTGCCTAAGTTTTGATACATCGTCTTTATTTTCTTTTACAACGCTTCCAATAAGATTTTCAACTACTGTAGACATATTAATATTTCCATCAGCATAATAGTATGAATGAAGTGCCGACTGATAATAAACTGATACGGCCTCAGCTGTACTCATTATAGAATTAAGCTCCTGAAGTTTGGTATTATCCTCGCTTATTCCGTTTCTAAGTTCATTAAAAGTAGTAGCTAGTACATTAACTACATCATAATCTATATTTATATCAATATTAGCAAGTTCAAATAAACTTTCGCATTGATTAGTTATTATTTCAGATTCTAGTTTTATATCCTTTATAGGCTCAACAGTTTCAAAATTAAATCTTCTCTTTAAAGCACTACTCATTTCATTAATGCCTTTATCTCTTGTATTTGCTGTAGCTATTACATTAAAACCAGCATTTGCAAATAATACTCTGTTTTGCTCTGGTATATTCATTATCTTATCGCTTAATATACTTATTAAAGAGTCTTGTATTTCAATAGGGCATCTTGTAATCTCTTCAAATCTTGTTATAAATCCATTACTCATGCCTGTATAAATAGGAGATGGTATTAATGCTTCATCGACAGGTCCCTTAGCAAATAGCAAAGCATAGTTCCAAGAATATTTTATATTATCTTCGTTAGTTCCTGCAGTTCCTTGTATTGTGATTGTGCTGTTTCCGCTAATGGCTGCAGATAATAATTCGCTAAGCATTGTTTTTGCTGTTCCTGGCTCTCCTACAAGCATTAAGCCTCTGTTGCCTGCTAATGTAATTATTGCTCTTTCAACTAAAGCATCATCTCCATAAAACTTCTTTTTTATAATAGTGCCGTCTTCAAACTCTTTGCCAAGTATAAAATCTCTCACTGCTTGAGGGGATAATTTCCAATTTTTTGGCTTTAGATTTTTATCTCTGTTTTTTAATATTTCTAATTCTTCTTTGTAAAGTTCTTCCATTAATGGTTTTTGATGTTGATTGTTATTATTTGGCATTTTATTCTCTTTTTTTAAAAATAATTATCTTAATTATTATTTTAGTATATATTATAAGTAATTTGTTTTCAAACTTTTGTGGGTTTTAATATAAAATTATATAAAACATGAACTATATATTGTTTTCATAATTTTATAAAAATATAAAATAATAACTACTAAAACAATATAAGAAGGAGTTTGGTATGATATATGCGATAGTGCCTCCAAAATGTATTGAAGGCGATACAAATGAATATCATATATTTGAAGCATATTTTAACATCAATGATAATACCATCACTATTAATGTTCACTCTATATCTAGTTTGCATATAAAAATAAAACCTAGATATAAAAACATGGTAAATAACAATTTTAAAGAGAATTATATTTCTATTAATATAGAATTGAAAGATGGTAGAAATAAAATGTTAAAATATAAATATTATAAAAATCCTAATGGTATATTTATGACAGAGAGCAGAGAAGATACTATTGTTGTTGCCGTTTTACTTAAGAATTATTTATGCAGTAATTGTGCTCAATTTTTATTTGGAAGTCAGTAAGTTTTTATATCTTGAGATTTTCTATAATTATTAATGAATCTATCGTATGGGTAAAGTTTAAAAGAATCTCTATAAACATTTTCTAGTAGTTTTTTTACTAAATTAATTTTTTCTCTAAAAGTTTTATTTTTATCCTTTATTTTATTAAACTCTAAAAAAAATGATTTTTTTACTATATTCATAAATATATTAATTCTTATCATCTCATCAAAAATTATTCCATTTGGTATTTTAATTTTCTTTATAAGAATGAAAAATATAGATAAGAAATATAATAAACTTAATATTCTAATAAAGTATATTATTGTAAAATTAGCACCCACTTTATCTATGTATATGCCTAATATATTATAATATTCTCCTCTGGAATTTAACCCTTGAATAATGAATACAGCCAAAAAATATGGTATAAGATGCAATAGCCTTTTTATAGTTTTATATAAAGACTTTGTAAGTATTATATGAATTATAAATAAGGCTACTGTTATATATATTAATATGTTTACTTTTACAGTAAAAATGATTATGAATAAGAATAAAGCTAATATAATAGAAGTTATATAAAGCATAATTATTTATTTACGCGTTCAACATAACTGTCATCTCTAGTATCTACTTTAATTTTATCTCCAATATTTATGAATAATGGTACATTAACTTCTATACCAGTTTCTAATTTAGCAGGTTTTAAGGTACTTCCAGTAGTATCTCCTTTAAAACCAGGTTCTGTATAAGTAACTTCCAAGATTACATGTATAGGGAATCTTACAGCAGTAACTTCTTCATTTATATATTGCAAATCAACTTCGCTGTTATCTAATAAATAATATTTGTTATCACCCAAAATATCTTCATTAACATGCACTTGTTCATAGTTATCAAGTATCATGAATATATACTCATTTCCTTCGCTATATAGATATTGAGCTTTTTTGTATGCAATATCAGCCTCTTCAACAGTTTCAGTAGAAGCAAAAGTTTTTTCAACCATATTGCCTTTAATCATGTTTTTTAATTTAGTTCTTACATTGGCTTTTCTCTGCTGAGCTCTATGAAAGTGAGCATCTATTACTAGATAAGTTTCACCGTCTAATATAATAGCATCGCCTTTTCTTAAATCATTAACATCCATAAATAAAACCTCTGATTATAATATATTTTTTAAGATAGATAGTTTAAGCATTATATTTTATTAGCAGAAAAAAAGCAAATAATTTAAATAATATTAAAATATAATAATTTATATAATGCTATATTAATCATTAATTAATTGATTAGCTATATATTCAACAATTTTCGATGTAACATCTCTACCATAATAGTTAAATTGAGCTTCTCTTATTTTTAATAATCTCTCTCTATTATTTTCGAGTAATAAATTTATTTTGTTAAATATATCATCTGTAGATGAAGTGTCATATCCTAAATTATTATTTTCTAAATAAAGAGGTGTATCTTCTTCTTGTCCTGGTAAAGCCCCCATAGAAATAATAGGTATAATACAATTAATAGCTTCAACCACTGATAAAGTACCGCATCTTGTTATTAAAACATCATTGTTATAAAATAAATTAAATAATTCTTTAGTGTATCCTATAATATTAACAGGTTTATCGTAGTTTTTTAATCTATTTTTTATTCTGATATAACTATTTTTATTTCTACCACATACAACTGTAATATCGCAATCAAATTTTTCATGAATATTTTTTATCATATAAAATATTCTTTTTGATTTTTCTGTATTGTTTAATATTAATATTCTTAATTTGTTATTAAAGTTTGTATTTGCTCTTATTTCATCTATTGTTTTGTATTTAGAAATAAAGTGATTTCTAACTGGAATACCAAAGGTTAGAACTTTATCTTTATCTATGCCATTATTTATTATAAATTCAGTAGCTTCTTTAGATGGACTTATTATTTTATTTGTTCTATTATCAAGCCATATTCTTGAAACACTAACTAAATCTGTTATTAAAGTATAAAATTCTATGTTATGAATATTATTTCTTTCCAATATATTTAATATACTGCCATTAAACATTGGATGAACGCTTAATATTAGATTTGGTTCATAAGAATTTATCAATTTTATAAATTTCTTTTGTATATTTTTAGATGTATTTTTGTTAAAAAAAATGCTATTTTTATTAGAAATAAAAAATATTTTTTCCCATAAATTAGGTAAATATTTTATACAAGGATTATATAACATTTCAATTTGTTTTAGTTTTTTATTTCCTAATTTAAAACCATTTATTACTTTGCATTCTATTTTATCTTTGTATTTTAGTTTAAAATATTGTAATAAAGCTGTATCAACGCTTTTATGACCATGTCCTGTATATTCTGATGATATTATTAGAATTTTTTTCATAGTTTTATACCTCTATTTTTTATAAAAATAAAATTTTGAAATAAATAAAAATTTTGCAATACAAATATAATATGTATTAAGTATTTAGAAGTATCCTTATATGATATTAAAGCATTAGTGTAGACTGTAGACTGTAGACTGTAGACTGTAGACTTATATTAATCATATTCGTATTATATATTAAAAGATAATAATGTCAATTTTTATAATAAAAAACTATTTGTTTTTATTGTAAAAGTGTGATTATATTTAAATAATAAATTTAAAAGAATAAACTAGCCTCTAAACCAATCTTGCTTTCCATCTTTTTAAAAGCATAAAGCTGTCTAGAGCGAAGATATTCGTATTTAATGCCGATTGCAAATCTATAAATTTCTAGCCCTAAAGCTACAGATACAGAAGGCGACCATTTATAAATGGATTCTATTGCATTATATCCATCTCCAGCAGCTTTTCTATCTATTCTATTAAACTCATCATATTCACCAGCTACATAAAATCCTGTAATTAAATTCATCTCTCCCCACAAAGGAAATCTAAAATCACTTCCTGCATATATAGTAAATATATTAACTAAATTAGACTTTTTAAAACCAGTAATTGCAAATAGAGTACCGCCATAAAAAGAAAACCAACCCCATCTATAATATGCAGCAATATGCATCTGTTCAAAGCCTACATCTATAAACTCATCATTTATCTTGTTATGCAATGAATTATCTCCTAATATATCTCCGCCCATGTGGTAGCATACATGTTTTAAAGGAGCGAATCTTATTTTAAGTTTATTTTTAAATATGTAGTCAAAATACGCCTCTACTTGCATATATGTGCTAAATAAAAAACTAGTGCCGTATAGTTTGTCGTATTTGTATTGATAGTGTGCAAAATTAAACTTTGCAGAATAAGCTACACCTATTCTAAATCTATGTGTTTCTTCATTTATATTAAAAGCTATTGGTGCTAATTCTGTAGATAGTGTTGGGCTATGAAATATTATTACTTTATCTATAGTGAAGTTTTTATTATTATAAAGTTTATTAGCATTAAATATTGTTCCAAACCAGAATTTTGTGTTGTAGTTATTTATGTCTGCGTAGCCTGAAAAGTATTTATCAGTTTCTGGATTTCTTAGAGGGTTATATTTCCACTGAGTTTTTACTTTTTGTGAATAGTTATCCATTTTTTGTTCTAAAGAGTTTGTATTTTGAGCATTTAGTATAATAGTAAGAAGTATAAAGCACAGTAATGTATGTTTAATCATTTTCTATTTTTCTCTAGATTTTTTAGCGGAAATTATATGTTTTTTAAGGAAGTTGTCAATATTTTCATTAAAAAATAATAATGTAATTTAAATCTTTACTTGCAAAAAATTATTATTTTGATAAAATAGATTTGTATATAATAATACATACTAGTAGAATTTTATAAATTTACACTAAATTATAAGAATTTCTAATACGATAATATTTTTTAGAGTTTAAGGAGTAATATAATATGTCTGATATAAATAAAAAAGTGGCAGATGGTATAAATGAGTTTGGTAAATCTTTTAGAGTTTTATTAGTAGATGATTCAGCATTTGTAGTGAAACAATTACAGCAAATATTGGTATCAGAGCAGTATAGTGTAGTAGGAACAGCAGAAAACGGCGAAGAGGGCGTAATGATGTATAAAGAATTAAAGCCTGATGTTGTTACTATGGATATTACTATGCCTAAGATGGACGGTATTACAGCTCTCACTAAAATAATAGAGTTTGATAAAAATGCTAAAGTTGTTATGGTTAGTGCTTTAGGTAAAGAAGATATGGTTAAAAAGGCACTTCTTGCTGGTGCTAAAAATTATATTACTAAACCTTTGGATAGAAAGAAAGTTCTAGAGCGTATAAAAATGGTTCTAGATAAGAAATGATTTAAGAATACGGTATTTTTAATTTGAGTAATAATGGTTTAACTGAAGAATATTTAGAATTATTCAAGGAGTTTATTTATAATAAAAGCGGTATACGTTTTAATCTCATCAATCAGGTAATATTAGAATCTAGAATAGAGTCTTCTATGAAGGAAAGAAATATTTTTAATGTAGGGGACTATTTTCATCTTGTTTCTACTGATAAACAGGAATTAAAGTTATTTTTAGATAATATAACAACCAATCTTACTAAATTTTTTAGAACAGAGAGTAATTTTAATTTATTAAAGAATAAAGTTTTACCTATAGTATTGAATAATAAAAAATATTCAGAGCCTATATATATATGGAGTTCTGGTTGTTCTACAGGGGAGGAGCCATATTCCATAGCGATGACTTGTTTAGAAACTCCAAATCTATATAGAAATAATGTAAAAATATATGCAACAGATATTTCTATGCAATCGTTAGAAGTTGCAAAAATTGGAATTTACGATAAAGATAAAGTTACTAATATAAGTGATGAGTATTTAACTAAATATTTTGATGAGATGCCTAATGGAAAATATAAGGTTAAAGATGATGTAAAAAGTATGGTTACTTTTGAATATCATAATCTTATTACTCCAAATAATAGATATTTAAATATAGATATAGTTTTTTGTAGGAATGTGCTTATATATTTTGATAATGAATCTGTTAAATTGACTGTTAATAGATTTTATGATATATTAAATAAACATGGATTTTTATTTATAGGGCATAGCGAGTCTTTATTTGGACTTGATACGAAATTTAAATTTAATAATATAGATAATTCGATTGTATATACTAAAAGTGAGGAGGTATTTTAATGTTTAGAAAGAATGAAATATCAGAATCAAATTCAATAATAGGTGAAGGTTCATATTTTAGAGGTGAGTTTACACTTAATGGTAGTTTAAGAATAGATGGTTGTTACGAAGGTGACAATCTTGAGGTTGATAGCCTTACTGTAGGAAATAGCGGAAAGGTAAAATCTAATATAAAAACTAATTCAGCTATTATAGAGGGTATAGTAATAGGAAATATTGAGGCAAAAAATAGAGTGATGCTTATGCCTACAAGCAGAGTTCTTGGAGAGATTCGCACACCTGAGCTTATTATACAAAATGGTGTTATACTTGAAGGAGTTTGTATAGTATCACCTGAGCCTAAAACTAATCCTAGAGAAACTATACTTAATTTATATAACTCTTCTTCAAATAATAATCAATAAATATGCCTTATTTGTATGATGTTGAAAGAAAGATTAATGCAAAAATCATTGTTGCAACTTTAGCGGGTATTATTGTAACTGTTATAGTATCTTATTTATTTATTTCAAATTATATAGAGAGAAAGAGAATTAGATATATTTATGATTATATAGCTTTAGAAGATTATGATAATGCTTCTTTTATATTTAAAGACCTTTATAGCAGAAAACCTTTAAATAAAAATATATTAATGGCTGGTATTGATTTGTATTATAATATTCTTTTAATAACTACCGATAAAGATACAATTACAACGGCAAGTGAAAATATTACTAAATATGCAAAGCAGATGTTATTAACATCAAAGTTTATAAAAAATAAATATGTAATATATCAAAGATTAGCTTATGGATTTCAGAGGCTTGGAAGTTCTTATTATATAGATGCTTATAATTCTTATTTAGAGGCTATAAAAAATGGCGATAATAGAGTATCTACTGTAATAGAGCTTGCTAAGATATGTTATAGAATTGGATATTATGAAGAGGCAATAGAGAATTTAGAATATGCTATAAAAAGAGATACAGAGAATAACAAAGAGTTTTTAAACTTAGAATTATATTATGAACTTGCTGTTGCTTATGAAGGAAATAAAAATTACACTAAAGCAATACAAATACTTTCCTATATAGATGGTAAGTTTAACAATGATTATAAGTTGGAAGCTAAATCATATTCTAAACTTGGTGATTTATATTATAGACAGGGATTATATAAAGAAAGCGAATTTTTTTACAAAAAAGCACTATTATTAGATGACAAAAATCCTGATTTATATTATAGTATAGGGGAATTATTTAGAAAAACAAAGCGGATAAACGAAGCGATTGCTATGTTTAGAGAATCATTAAAAATAGATAATAACTATAAACCCGCTAGGGATGCATTAAGGAGATTATAGTATATATGTTTAGTTGGTTGTATAATATGTTCTCAAGTGATATGGGAATAGATTTAGGTACTGCAAATACTTTAGTTTATGTTAAGGGAGAGGGGATTGTTTTAGCAGAGCCTTCTGTGGTTGCTATAGAAAAAAGCACTGGTAATGTGATAGCTGTTGGTAATGATGCTAAAAGAATGCTTGGTAAAGTACCAAATTCTATAGCTGCTATTAGACCTATGAGAGATGGGGTTATTGCAGATTTTGAAACTGTTGAAAAGATGATAAGATATTTTATCAATAAAGTTCACAATAAAAAAACTTTAGTAAAGCCTAGAATTGCAATAGGTATTCCTACAGGTATTACAGAAGTTGAGAGGAGAGCCGTACGTGAGAGTTGCGAGCAGGCGGGAGCTAGAACTATATTTTTAATAGAGCAAGCTAGGGCTGCTGCAATTGGAGCAGATATGCCTATTAATGAGCCTCATGGTAATATGATTATAGAGATAGGGGGCGGTACTACTGAGGTTGCTGTACTTTCACTTGGAAGTATGGTACGCAGTGCTTCTATACGTGTGGGTGGTGATGAACTTGATGATGCTATCATTAAATATATGCAAAGAACTCACAACTTATATATTGGTGAAAAAACTGCTGAAGAGATTAAGATTAATATTGGTCATGCTTATAAGGGTGATATATCTAAGACTATGGATATAAGAGGAAGAGATTCTGTATCTGGTCTTCCTAAAACTTTAACTATTAACAGTGCTGAAGTAAAAGATGCTATATCTGATATATTACTTGAAATATTGGAAGCTGTAAAATATGTACTTAATCAAACACCTCCAGAGATAGCTGCTGATATTGTTGAGAGAGGCATTGTTATGAGTGGTGGTACTTCTTTACTTCCTGGTTTTACAGATTTAATATCTATAGAAACTGGTGTTCCTGTTATACTTGCTGAGAGCCCTCTTACTTGTGTGGCTATTGGATGCGGTAAGTTTATAGAAGAAACTAGAAATTTAAAAAATTATAGAAGATTTTCTTAAAAAGTGAATAATATATTAAAACACAAATTACTTATACTTTATATTACGCTTAGTCTTATAGCGTCAATATTTATGGTGCTTAATAGGAGTAATTTTGTTTTTGATTTACGTTCTATATATGCACTCGGTGTATATCCTGTACAAAATGCTACGCAAAATATATCAAAAGCTTTTGTTTATCTTTATACAAGCATTACAGATATATTTACACTTCAAAGTCAGCTTCAAGTTCTTAGAGATAGAATAGCAGAATTAAACGGCACAGCTTTAGAATATGAACAGCTTCGTCAGGAGAATTCAAGGTTAAGAGCATTATTAAATGAAGCTCCAACCGATGAATACCCATTAGAATATGCTGAGATAGTTTCAAAAGACCCTCAAAACTTTTACAACACTATAGTGATTAACAAAGGAAGGGCTCATGGTATTGTTGTGGGTATGCCTGTTATATCATATAAAAGCGGATACAAGGGGCTTGTTGGTAAGGTTGTAGAAGTGAGAAAGTACAACAGCAGAGTTTTATCTCTTATAGATGAAAGGTCGCAGATATCTGTTATGCTTGAAAGTTCTAAGGCTACTGGTATTATGAGCGGGCAGAATCCTCGTTCTACTCAAACACATTTGCAGTATATTGATTTGCAGATTGATGTTGAAGAGGGTGAAAAAGTTTATACTAGCGGAATGGGTGGAGTTTTCCCAAGCGGAATATTGGTTGGAAATGTGTTTAAAGTTGAGAAAAAGAATTATGGACTCTTTCACGATTTATATATTGAGCCTATAGTAGATTTTTCAACTTTAGAGAATGTGTATGTGATAAAAAAGATTCCAGACAGAGAAATTATTATGCTTGCTAATGAAGAATATGAAGAGGGTGAAGTTACAAATAAATGAAAAGAGCAATAACTGTTATAATAAGTTCATTAATCCTTTTAATAATACAATCTTCTCCTGCTTATGATTTGATTAGAATAACATTGGGTGCTAAACCTGATTTGCTTCTTATATTTTTAGTATTTTTATCATTTAGATATGGTTCTTTTGAAGGAATTATATATGGTTTTTTAATAGGAATAATGCAGGATATTGTTTCTAGCTCTACATTTGGTTCTTATGCTATAATATTTCTTAATATTGGTTTGGTTGTTGGTTTCTTTAATAGCAGAATATTTATTAAGCAAATTGCAGCGGGTATATTTGTTACTTTAATTGGGTATTTAATAAAGATTATTGCTTTATTTTTTGTAATGGCTATATATGCAGATTTATCAAGTGTTGCTGTGCTTATGCGTTCTGAATTATTTATAGGTCTTCCTCTCACAGTAATACTTTCTTCACCGTTGTTTATACTATTTGAAAAGATTGCTCCTATAGTGTATGACAAAAATAAGATACATGTAGATGACAGTACCAAAACTTACGAAGATTGATTTTTTAAATTATTATAAAAATATATGTTTGCTAATTTATATGTTTTTATCAATTATTATCAGCTTTTTTTATAGTCGTAAATATATAAATGTATTTACTTCAGTAAAAAAATATATTTATGAAAGAAAGTTATAAAATTAACTAAAAATTATTTATGCTCTCGGTTTTGTTTTTTCTTATTGTTTTGCTGATTATTATTTTGTTTACTCACCAAAGAAGCAAATATTACTCTTCCAGCCTCTTTAGGAAGTACATTATCTATTTCTATATCAACAGTTTTGCCTATTAAATGTTTAGCATTGTCTACAACTATCATAGTACCGTCTTCTAAATAACCTAATGCCTGTTTATCTTTGCCTTCTCTTATTAAATCAATCTTTATAGTTTCTCCTGGAAGCACAACAACTTGTAAACAATTAGCTAAATCATTAATATTTAATATATCAACTCCATGAATAGAAGCTACCTTCATCAAGTTAAAGTCATTAGTAATAACTTTAGCGTCCATTTTTTTGGCAAGTTCTATGAGTTTTAAATCCACTTCCTTGATGTTTGGAAAATCTACATCTGTTACAGAAAGTAATATATTTTTTGAAGATTTCATTTTATTTAATATTTCTAAAGCTCTTCTTCCTCTTATTCTTTTTTGAGGGTCTCTTGAATCGCTTAAAAATTGTATTTCTTTTATTACAAACTCTGGAAGTATTAAAAGCCCGTCAAAGAATTTTTTTTCTGCTATATCATATATTCTTCCATCTACTATTACAGAAGTATCTAATATTTTAGCTGTTTTTATTTTATCAGTTTTTGTAAGTTTTAATATATTTGATATATTTGGTATTAATGATGATATTATAGAGAAAGTCAAATATCCTTCAATAAATAGTATTATAAGTTTATTATTTAATGATAAATTTATGCCTATTATATTTATAACATTTAAAGTAAGTATTACAGTTATTAT
>NZ_SRZM01000463.1 GCF_019402445.1 Brachyspira pilosicoli | reverse complement strand
TAAAAACTTTTATACCTTTTTCTTTTAATAATCTTATAGCTTCTTTAGAAGAATCAGAAATCTTATGTGTATTAAAACTTACTAAAGTGCCGTCTATATCAAAAAATACTGCTTTTATCATAATAAAAAATCCTTATTTATATATTATTAATCTATTAAATTAAAATGTTTTAAAGCCTTATATATTCCATCATTATCAACA
>NZ_SRZM01000462.1 GCF_019402445.1 Brachyspira pilosicoli | reverse complement strand
TTATATTTATTTTTGCTATATCTTGCTCAAAAACTCAAACACAAAATACAGAAGCATCTGCAATAGATAATTCTCTACAAAAAATAAAAGAGAATGGAAAATTAGTATTAGGTTTAGATGACACTTTAGCTCCTATGGGGTTTAGAGATGATAATGGAGATATAGTTGGTTTTGATATAGATTTAGCTAGAGAAGTAGCCAATCGTTTGGGGGTGGAGCTTGAGGCTAAACCTATAGACTGGTCTAGTGCTATATTGAGTTTAAAGAAAGGTGATGTTGATGTTATATGGAATGGATTTGCCGTTAATGAAAGTAGAAAACAACAAGTTAATTTCACTAAACCATATCTTTATAATAGACTTATGATAGCAAAATATTCTGACAGAGATGATATTAATAGTAAAGAAGAGTTAAAAGGAAAAATAGTAGGTGTACAAAGCGGAAGCAGTAATTACGAAACATTAGTAAATGACCCTATAAGTAAAGAAGTTAAAGAGATTAGACAATATGATTCTTATGTTAATGCTTTTTTAGATTTAGAGGCTAAAAGA
>NZ_SRZM01000461.1 GCF_019402445.1 Brachyspira pilosicoli | reverse complement strand
AAACATTAACAGGATATTTGCTTATATCTTTTCTTCCATTTAATTCTTTTAATTCTATTAAAAAAGAAGAGCCTACTATATTACCTCCAAGTCTTTCAACCATTTTCATCATAGCCAAAGCAGTACCGCCTGTAGCAATTAAATCATCTACTATAAGCACATTAGCTCCTTTATTTATAGCATCTTCATGCATATATAAAGAGTCTGTACCATACTCTAATGCATATTCTTCTGATATAGTTTTGCAAGGCAATTTACCCTTTTTTCTAACAGGAACAAATCCGCAGTTTAATCTATAAGCCAAAGCAGAACCTATTAAAAATCCTCTGCTCTCAGCTCCTACTATATAATCTATTTTTTTATCTTCAACTTGCTTAGCCATAGAGTCTATTGCAAACTTAAAAGCATCTTTATCTTTTAATAAGGTTGTGATATCTCTAAATAATATACCCTCTTTAGGATAATCTTGTATGTTTCTTATGTAATTTTTTAAATCCATAAATTACTCCTAATTGTTTTAAAACTCACAGCATATAATTATATTAAGTTTTATAAAAAAATCAATTGCAAAATAAAAAAACAAATTATTTATAATTTTACTATATTTTAAATTTTATTAAACATGCATTAGAGAAATTCTAAACTTAAATAACGCTTGGGTGGGTGCTATAATTTCTAAATAAGTTATAAAGATAGTTAATATTGAAATTTAAAAGTTAGTTATAAATAATAAAGGGGGGAATGTAAATTAAGTTTTAAAATTTAATTACACTTTCCCACCCTCTAGACTTTTTATTTTTTCTGGTATTATAGTTTAATTTTTTTTGAACTTAATCTGTTATTCTAGCTGCCCACCCAAGATTTTTTTAAATTTGTGGCATACTCACCACGCACATAACTAGGTAAAAGATAGTATTTGATAATTTTTATTATAATATATAATATGATAACTAAAATTATATAGGAATATTAAAATATGGCTGATGATATCATTAAAGAATTATTAGGTAAATCTAAAGAAGCATTTGATAATAATAATTTTGAATTATCTATAGAATATCTTGAAAAAATTTTGTTTTATCAAGAAGATAATTATGAAATTTATTATTTTATAGGTAAAAATAAAAATCATTTAAAACAATATAAAGAAGCTATAACAAATTTAAACAAAGCCATAAAATTAAATAGTACTAATTGTCTTCTTTATTCTGAAAGAGCTTTATCAAAACATAGTTTAGAGTTATATGAAGAAGCGGTTAAAGATTATGATAAAGCCATAGAATTAGCCAGCAGCAATCCAGAATATTATAATAATAGAGGGAATGCTAAAGCAGATTTATATCAGTATGAGGAAGCTATAAAAGATTATAACAAAGCTATAGAATTAAATAATAATGATTCATTAGCTTATTTTTATAAAGGAAAAGCTAAAGCTGATTTGTATCAGTATGAGGAAGCAATCAAAGATTATGATAAATCTATAGAATTAAATAATAATGATCCATTAGTTTATTTTTATAGAGGAACTGCTAAATTTAATTTACAGCAGTACGAGGAAGCTATAAAAGATTATGATAAAGCTATAGAATTAAATAATGATGATTCATTAGCTTATTTTTGTAGAGGAAATGCTAAATTTAATTTACTGCAATATGATGAAGCGATTAAGGATTATGATAAAGCTATAGAATTAGATGATAATGATTTATATGCTTATTATAATAGAGCAGATGCTAAAATAAATTTGCAGCAATATGAGGAAGCGATTAAAGATTTTTGTAAATGCATAGAAATATACAAAAGTGATATGCATGCTTATAATCAAATAGGATTCTGTAAAATTAAATTAGCAAATATTGAATTAAAAAATAATAATAATATTTTAAATGCTAAAGAATTATTAAATGAATCTATAAAGTATTGTAGTAAGGGTATTAAAATAGTTAATTATAATTCTGAAATATATGACACTAGAGGATATGCTAAAACTAAACTTGCTAATATTGAAAGATATAACGGAAATATAAAAAAAGCAATTAAAATATATAATGACTGCTTAAAAGATTTTTGTAAAGTTGAAGAATTAGAAAAAGAAATACCAGAAACTTTTAATAGTATAGGCTACATTAAAAATATACTTGCCAATATTCAAAAAGAAAGTATTTCAAAAGAAGAATATAAACACTTAAAAGATGAAGCTTTAATTTATTTTGAAAAAGCCTACAAAATAACTAATGATAAATTAAAACTGAAAATTGAAAAATATTTAATAAAGCTTGCAAAAGAAAATGACAGTGTGGGTATAGAGTTCTGTACTAAAAATAATATTGATTATAGTGAATAAATTTGCAGGTATTGATAAACTTAAAAGTTTTCAAATATAT
>NZ_SRZM01000460.1 GCF_019402445.1 Brachyspira pilosicoli | reverse complement strand
TTTTGCTGCGGGAAAAAGTTGAATAAAAAATTTATACAAACAGTAAATTAAAATAATATAAATATTCATTAATTTAGTATTATAAAGAAATCTATTTTATATGCTTTGATAGAAATATTATTTGCCGAGAATTATAACAGAACTTTTAATACTTGTTAAAAATACGAGGTGTTGTTATGATGAAAAAAATCTTTGTATTAATCTTAATATCATTAAACACATTAATACTAAATGCAAACATCAATAGCATATTAAATCAAAATAAAACCTACGAAATATATAAAGCTGATTATAAAGAAAAAACATTTAATGCAGTAAGATATATCAATAACAATTATTCAAAAGAACAAATAAAAGCAAAAAATATATACTCAACTTCTAGTATAGATGTGTACTTAGAAAACGGACTTACAGTAGATGAAAAAATATTAAAAGAAATATTATCACAAACAATGAAAGCTTATGAATTAGAAAAATATTTATACGGCGACATAAAAACAAAATTAATACTTCTTATAATGGATATAAACGGCGGACACACAGGAGCTAAACCATATATGCAAGGCTACTCCATATTTGAAGGCAACTACAGCGAAATAGAAAATGAAAACAAAAATATAATATTTTTAGATTATATAAACGGTTGGGATAATGTTGATTCTGTATTAAACACAATAATTCATGAACTTCAGCATATAATTCATTACAGCAATTTGAGAGAAAGCAAAAAAACAGATTTTGATGTGTGGGTGGACGAAGCATTATCCGAAGCAGCAGTAATAGCATATAGAGGATACTTACCAGAAAATCGTCTTCAATACTATAACAGTGATTCTATGTATCTTATAACCAAAGGAGATTATTTTGTTAATTGGTCTAGCGGATACACTGTGCATAAATATGCAACAGTTTCGCTTTTTATGTATTGGCTAGCTATACATTCAAAAAACGGATTTGAAATATATAAAGACATAGCAAATGCACCAGAAGAATATAAACACACTTATAAAGCAATTCTATATGCTGCAAATAAAAACATAAAGCAGTTTAAAGATTGGAGCGAATTATATGCTACATGGCTTGAGGCCAATTATAAAAATGAAGCAAACGGTTTATATGGATATAAAGGAATAATAAACACAAAACCAAAAGTGATAACAGCATCTGCCAACTTCCCAATGTCTCCGGGTGCGGCAATATATGTACAGGGAGATTTTTTCTCTGATGACAAACTTCTTAGATATGTTGAGCTTGGCAACAATGTTTATGTGGTTTATAATCCAGACGTTAATACTAAAGGCAAAGATAGATATTTGATACTAAACTCATATTATTGAGATAGATTTAGATAATTATATTTTATCATAAATACAATTTTTTATTTTTTATTCAACTTTTTCCCGTAGCAAAA
>NZ_SRZM01000046.1 GCF_019402445.1 Brachyspira pilosicoli | reverse complement strand
ATATATAATACATATTACAAGATGTTTTATAAGTGATTATATAAATAAAATATTTTTTTAATATTATGTTTATTTTCCGATAATTATAACAGTATATAATGGATAAGTGTATTATGAAAAAAATAATAGTATTGATTTTAATTAATGTTTCAATTTTATTTTCACAAAACAGCAATGATTTAATGCAAAGTATAAATGATAACAATATAGAAGAAATAAAAAATATTATAAGAGATGGATATAATTTAGATATATTTGATTCTAAATATAATATGACTCCTTTAATGTACGCTGCTAGAAATGGCAATATTGAAATTGTGAGAGAGCTTCTTAATTTTGGTGCGAAAGATATTGATATGGCGTTTTATATTTCATGTATGGAAGGTTATTGGGATATAGCTAAAGAATTAAATAATGCTGGTGCTAGTAATTATAATATTGCTGTTAGTTATGCTGCTTTTGGAGGAAAATTAGATATTGTTCAAGAGCTTATTAATATGGGGGCAAAAGATATTAATAGTGCTTTGGTGAGTGCTTGCGAGGGCGGAGATATTGATACTATAAATTATTTAATAGAGATGGGAGCTAATGTTAATGCTGAAACTTTTTTATTTGTATATAGAAATTATGAAGGAGCTATAAGAAAATCCCCTTTATCAGCATCAAAAGATTTAAATATTACAAAAAGATTAATAGATGCAGGTGCTACTAATTTAAATGACGCTTTAATTTATAATGCAAAAAATAATAACACTAATATGGTATTTAATTTAATAGAATTAGGGGCTGATGTAAACTCCTATGAAACTAATAACGGTAAAAGTGTTTTAATGTATTCAATAGAGAGAGAAGACGCTAATTTAGACAATATAAAAAAATTAATAGAGTTGGGAGCAGATGTGCAAGCTAGAGATAGAAATGGAAATAGTGTTTTAATACGTTCTGTAATGTATCAATATGAGAAAAAGATAGAAGAGTATAATAAAACAATTTACAAAACATTCGGCACAGACATTAATATTATAGAAGTGCTGTTAAAAGCAGGAGCAAATCCTACAGATAGAAACAATTATGATAATACAGCATATAGACTTGCAGCAAGAAAAAAAAGAAAAGATGTAATAGAGCTATTTGATTCTTATATTGAAAAGAAGTAGTGAAAAGATTGTAAAAATAGGAAATACTTGATGATAAAGACTATAGCCGAAAATTATAATATATTAGAAATAACAACAAGAATATTAGTAGCCTATATAGTAGGTGCTTTAATAGGGTGGGAGAGGGCTCAGCATAAAAAGCCTATAGGAAGCAGAACTACAAGTATCGTATGTATGGGGGCTGCCATATTATCTTGTTATGAGGAAGTATTTGCAAAAAGTATATTAATACAAAATAGTCAATTAATGGAGATAGGAAGTAAATTATTATATTCTATGCCAGATTATAGCAGAATAACAGCACAGATTGTTTCTGGCATTGGTTTTTTAGGTGCCGGCATGATTATACAAAACAGAGGAAAATTGCATGGAATAACTACTGCTGCTATTGTATGGGTTACTGCTTGTTTGGGTATAGTTATAGGTTCTGGAGAATGGGTGCTTTCTGCTATTGGGTGTTTTTGTATATTTTTAAGTACATCAATTTATAGAGTGCCTTATTTTCTAGCACATAAAAATCATTCTGTTATATATTTAATAGAATACAATAATAAAATTGATATTGAAAGCGAGATAGATAAATTTGGTATAAAAATTATGAGATTTCAAATTGTAGGCTGGAAAGAAAATGAATGCAAAAAAGATGAAAATGAACTTCCAAATATAATAGGGAAAATACATATATTTGTGCCTAATTTAGATTATGGCAATATAGAAAAAATCTTTATTAATTCAAATATAAAGCCTATAAAAAAATTACGTTATATGAATGAAAAAGTAGATTTAAATAGTTTATAAATAATATTATTTTTTATAGCTTTTATTTATCAAAACATTAAACTAAATGATACTATTTAAATTTTATTAATCTTTAGGAAGTAATTTTATAGGATCTAAAGCTCTTCCTCTATATGATATCTTGAAATATAACTCACTTTTATCAACTAAGCCAGTATCGCCTATATCTCCTATATAATCGCCTTTGTTTACAATATCTCCTAATTTTACTGCTATTTTAGATAAATGAGCATAAGAAGTTGTAAAGCCATTTTTATGTTTTATTATAACTACTTTGCCGAATCCTCTAATATCATTGGCATATTCTACAATACCATAATCTGAAGCTGATACTTTATCTCCAATGTTTCCTAATATATTTATTCCTCTGTTTGCAAGCTTATATGTATCAACACCATATCTAGCAATTATTATACCTCTATAAGGCCATTGAAATGAAGAGTCTGGTATAGTTTCATCAGCATATTCACTTTTTATAGTTTCTATTTTTAAATTAGCTCCAATCTGTAAAGTGTATTTACTTGCATCTTTTATGTTATTTATCTCTAATAATTTTTTTAATTCCATTTTATTGTTTCTTGCTATAGAATATAAAGTATCCCCCTTTTGAACTTTATAATTAGAAACAACAATTTTATTAATCTTTTCCCTTTCTCCATATACTTTTAATACATCGCCTGCTTTTAATACATAATTATTATCTAATCCATTTAATGAATAAAGCTCTACTAAGTCCATTTTTTTAGCAACTGCTATTTCACTTAAAGTATCTCCGTTTTTTACTTTATAACTTTCTATTTTTATATAATCAGATTTTTCTATAGAGTTACTATCAAGCTTAACAGATATTTTATCATATACTTTTATATTGTCTCCAATTTTCAATACATAATCTCTTTTTAATGAGTTTAATTTTAATAAATCATCTAAAGACATAGAATTATTTATAGCTATAGCACCAAGAGTATCGCCTCTTTGTACTTTATATATTTTAGTTGTTCTTGAAGAATCTACTTTATTTTGTATTTTTGATTGTATTTTTAATGTTTCTCCTACTTTAAGTTTGTATGTTAGAGGGTTTGATATATTATTTATTTTTAGAAACTCATTAACAGACATATCATTTTCAAAAGCAATTCCGTATAGAGTGTCCCCATTTTTTACTTTATAATCTATATAGTTATTATTTTTTTCTGTATTTATATTCTCTTTTATTTCTTCAACATCTTTATTTTCTACTCTTTCAATATTAGAGTCATTATTATTTTTTACTTTTAGAGTTTCACCAACTTTAAG
>NZ_SRZM01000459.1 GCF_019402445.1 Brachyspira pilosicoli | reverse complement strand
TGTTATATGATTTTTTATTCAACTTTTTCCTGTAGCAAAAAGTTGCAAAAAGTACAAATTATTTTGCTTATTCATATACATTTCGCGAAAGTGCAAATGCTTTAGCTTTATCATTTGGAATATGTATAAACTATTATAATACATGCAGTAATGCACTAAAAAAGCACATTAATATTATTGTATTTAATTAATCATTAAATGTCTTTATAATTTCTGAATATTGTCTTAATCTCAATAAGTTAAATTTATAATTATATTTTTTTAATACTTCTTCAGCTCTTTTTATAAACTCATCTTGATTATATAAAAGCAAGTCTATATATCCGCATAGTATTCCAAAAGCACCGCCTAATAGTATACCTATTTCTTTACCGCTTCCCTTCTCACCCATCATACTCTCAAGCTCATTTGCAATCTTATCTCTTTCATCAATCAATTTTATTATATTTTCATCGTCATCGTCTTTATTATCTGAAAATTCATAAGCTAAATATACAGCCCTTGCTCCCATTTTGGAAATATTAATAATAGTCTTTACATTATCATTAATATAATCACTAATAAATTCCATATAGCATGTACTACCCATAAATATATCTCCTCTAAAGGAACTATTTGTAGGGTTAAACTCATAAGCTGTATATCTATTCATAGGGTCTGTAATAATATCATTATTTTTATTTTTTAGAATGTCCATTATAAAGTCATAAAGTTTTGTAAGCTCTATCATACCATCAAGTTTTTTATCTAATTTTTCAACATCTCCTAATAAATATAGTTTCGATATATTTTCACCTACAGCATGTTCAAGCATTATATAAAAAGCATTATATGCATAATCTTCTTCCAATTCATTTAATTTTTTATTATAAAATTTCAAATTAAAAAAATTAGCATTTTCATCATATTCAGCTAATATTAAAATTTCTTTAAAGCTCAAATCTTTATTATACATTTTGAAATTAGAATTAGATATATCTTGTTTTTGCATATAAGGAAAGAATTTCCATTTATTTTTTAATTTCTCAGGCATAGCAGCTACTATTCTAGGAGTAAGATAAAATAAATATTCTTTGCCTTCTACAGTAAATGTAAACTCATAATTACCCCCGAAATTAAACTGCAGATTATTGGATATTAAACTTACACCATTAGAAACAAATTCTATTATTTCCTCTGACGACATATTAGATTTTTTATCTATAAAATCAGATATAACTTTTTCATTTTCTTCAAACCATGTCCAAAACCTATTAACTCTCTCTTCAAAATTTATTCCATCATCTTTATCTTCAGAACAACATAGCATATAAAAATTATATGAGTGTATATCATCATTATTTAAATCATAAGCCTTTTTAAAATGCATAGATGCATTTTCTTTATCTCCTTTATAAAAATAAGAATAACCAATTCTATGATTCCATAAAGCATCATTAATGCATTCTTCTCTTATATACATTAAATTATCCAACGCTTCATCGTATCTTCCTACATTATTATAAGCTCTGGCAAGCAAACTAAAAAGTTCTGTATCTCTTTGCTCTTTTGGAATTGCCATTATAATATCAATAATTTTTTCATGTTCATCATTTTTATGTAATTCATTAATTTCTTCAATTATACTCATTATTATTCCTTTTGATTTGTATAAAATTAATAAACATTTATAATTAAATTTTGTAAATTATTATAGCTTTTTATAAATCAAAATAGATTTTATCAAATTATTCAAAAAATAAATATGGGATTAAAAAACCCTTGTTTTTTATGTGGTAATTTTTTTTATTTATTCTTTTTTGTTGTTCTTTTTCTTGCGTACGAGCTGTACCACCTTGCCGCACGG